>NZ_JBHFKV010000032.1:0-59583 GCF_042879355.1 Photorhabdus sp. RM71S
GAAAAATATCACTGTCCATGTATATAGAATGGACAGTGATTGATTATTTTCCAGATTTTTTAACGTGTGTGAGATGATTTTCCTACACTAACCCCTCATAGTAACGCATACGTTATCGTTAATAAGGACGTGTCATGGCAGAGGATATAAAAAAGTCAGTACGTCAGAATATCAGTAATCGGCGGCCAGCTCGGCCTCTAGTTCTCTGCGAGCGCGGTGACAGCTTTCTTCTTCTGCCAATGTGAGTATGATCCCGCGCCGGCTGGCTGCACCGATAAAAGTCGGGCGGTCTTTCAGGGGAAGCTTGAGCAGATAATTCATTACGTTACTCATCAAGCGAGACGCATAGAGCTCGTAATAACAGCCACAGCTACGGTTAGCCGTCTTTTCCATACGTTCAATCACAACATCTGCGCGGATAACATCGTAAGGATGGCGGGAGTAAATATTAGTTACAAATCCATCCGTGCGCATGTACGTGGTTTTTCCACATCTTTCGGTAGATTCATGAGCGGCAATGGGCGCAGGAGCAACAGACCTGTTCAAAAAACAAGGGCGCCATAGGCGTAATGCCGATCAGTTAAGGATCAGTTGACCGATCCAGTGGTTATGTAAGAATCCGTAACTTATAACGATTACGGATTTTTTTTATGCTACTCAGCCAAGCTCTTGAGACTATCCATAACTATACACCGGAAGAATTTTCTGCTCTTTCCGACCTTCTTTCACCTGAGATTATTGACGAATGCCTAGTCGATACTGGCGTTGCAACTGTTCGTAAACGCAGGCTTCCGATGGAAATGATGGTCTGGGCGATTACTGGAATGGCCTTGTTTCGCTCTCTGTCCATGAATCAGATTGTCTCTCATCTGGATATACTTCTTCCCGGCAAGCGTCCTTTTGTTGTTCCCAGTGCCGTGGTTCAGGCTCGTCAGCGGCTCGGCGCTGATGTCATAAAACAAGTTTTTGAAAAAACAAGCCGACTCTGGTTTGAAAAAACACCCCTATCTCACTGGAATGGACTCACATTGATGGCATTGGACGGAACACTTTGGCGTACACCAGATACACCAGAAAATGATGCTGCTTTTGGTCGGACAGCGAATGCACATTCATCTTCTGAATGGCCGCAGCTTCGGATGGTCTGCCAAATGGAGGTGACAAGCCATTTACTGGCTGGTGCTGCCTTCGGCAGTGTATCTGCTATCAGCGAGGTTGACCTTGCAGCTCGTCTGGCCAATCAAACATCTGAGCATACGCTAACTATTATGGATAAAGGATTTTATGCGCTTGGACTTCTGCATCACTGGCAGTCATCGGGTACAGAAAAACACGGGATGTTACCACTGAGAAAAGGCGCGCAATACAAGGTGGTACGTAAACTAGGTAAAAACAATGAACTCGTTGAACTGACATTATCACCTCAAGCGAGAAAAAAATGGGCAAATGCCCCAGCCACGCTGACAGCGAGACTACTGTGTAAGACAATCAAAAATAAAATAGTTTATATACTAACATCAATGACAGATCCGCAGAAATACCCGAAAGCTGACATTGCAGAGCTGTATGGATATCGTTGGGAAATTGAACACGGGTTCAGGGAAATGAAGCAACATATGCTGAAAAACGAGCTGACTCTGAGAAGTAAAAAACCGGAGCTTATCGAGCAGGAGTTGTGGGGTGTTGTACTGGCGTACAATTTGCTGCGTTTTATGATGACTCAGATGGCGTATAGCCAGAAAGGAACAGAACCTTACCAAATAGGGTTTAAGCAGGCTTGCCTCTATCTTACAGGTCAGTTGAGCCTATTACCCCGAGTCTCTCCTGGAAAAATACCTCAGTTTATGTCTCAGTTGCTTGATATGTCTAAAAGCTTTGTGCTGCCAGTAAGAAGGGAAAGGCATTACCCACGGGCAGTGAAAAAAAAGCCACAACGATATCCGTTACGGCATTCATAATTATCTTAACTGACAAGCATTACGCCATAGGCGTGCCATTTACCCTTGTTTTTTGAACAGGGATGGTGCTACACACAGCCCTCCGCGTGAGAACTCACCGAGAGATAAGTCACCCAATGGTCAAGAGAATGAACACACCCGCCATGTCGGAACGACGTGGCAACCTTAGCGGCGCGGCTTTAGCCGCTGCAAGCGCTAAGGGGTTGACCTTAGGCATCGCTTGCTATCCGAATGGACAGAGACACGCTCGCGTGGCTCTGCGGAAGCTGGCCCGTGCGACTGCGCAGGCCAGGTGGAGTGCAGGCGGCTCCCCGTCCGCCTGCGGACGGGGAGCCGAAGAGTGCCCCAAATATCCTTTTTTCCTCCACAATGTTACCTACTCTCCAGCCTCAAAAACGAAGAAAGCCAGTTATTCAAAACCAAACCTGCCCGGATAATTGAACAATCAGAAGACATTAGGATAAAGTAATAAACAGTTCACAAATTAATTCTAATTAAATATTATAGTCTCAATAAGATACTGAATTGGTAATCAAGCTTGAACCTATAACTTATTAGCATTTTATATTCCACTTTTTTCAAAAAGGGAATGCTCAAATGACCGGATCTAAACTACGGATGTTAAGCAACTTCCGGCTCGCTTATCTCGATATTCCGAATATACACTCCTGCATGAACCATAACCGCAATCAGCTTATCCACATTGAAAAGCTGCATTTTCCCACTGGCAAGCACTGAAATACGGGACTGAGTAATCCTCAACACTCTGGCGGTTTCATCCTGGGTAAATTCCCGTTTTGCTATCCATACCTTGAACATATTCATCAGCGGCACACGGATCTTCATGCTTTCAGCCTGTTACGAAGACTATCACCTTTAATACATCATAATTAACCTCAGCTTCGTTTAAAAATAGCGATATCACAATCCCGTAAATTCAAGCTCGGTTTTTTAGGTTGGAATGTATAAGCAATTAAGCCCGCGACAATTTCCAATAAAAAACCGAGCTGACTGCGGTGTCTTGAATGCGCTATCTGAGAAATATTTTTGAGCTGATCCACGACCGTTTCTATCAAAAATCGCCTTCTTAACATCAGCTTATCCCAGAGAGATAACGCTTTTGCCTTCATGTTACTACGGACATGAGTGATTAACGTTATTCCTTCTGCGTCCAGTTCATCGCACAAGGCCTGTGACAAATACCCTTTATCGCCATACAAACACCCTGTTAACCCTTGTACCAATGCTTTAACGGGATGATGATCATCTTTATTTCCTGAAGTCAGCTTAACCGCTAAAAGTTCACCCCAATCATTGATAACCAAATGAAGTCTAAAGCCATAAAACCAGCCTGTACTTGTTTTCCCTCGCTGTGCGACGCCCTCAAATACGCGATGGCGGGGAATACGGAGGTTGTGACAAACAGCAATTTTGGTTGAATCAATAAAGGCGATCCCCTGGGTTTGGGCCTTACGTGACGAAAGAAAAGCACAGAGAGGAATGAGCGCCCTTTACTTCAAGGTTAACATCCGGGTATAGCTGACCAACTGGGGAAAATCGGCCTGAAGTATCGTCATCACTTCACTGAGAGAAAGGGAAGCGTCGCGGCGACGTTTGAGCAAGCCATTTTCAATTAACTGTTGATGCCAGAGAGGAATAAATTTTTGGCAAAAGTCATCGACGCAGCAGTAAAGTTCTTCTAAATTAGGCATGCCTGAGGATCTCCACGATTTTGTTTTATTTGACAAAAACTTTGATCGTACCTCAGGTACTTAGTTCCCTTCTTAAGCAAACCTCAGGTTAATTACATCACTCTTACAACAAAACAAGTTTGGAAATACAACATAATTACACCACTATTACGCCATTTTTTAGTGATTACGTCACATGTACGACATTATTACATCAAAATTACTTCATCTTTAACGAGAGTAATATAAGGCAGGGTCACTGTGCGTTTCGAAGAAATGTATCCGTTTGAGACACACGCACAAGATATTTGTCATAGTTGCAGGACTGCGGGCGATCAATAGTATTAATTGTTGATTGGTCTCGTGACCTGTTTTGACCATAATTTTCAAAACAAGGTTGAGGAGCCGCCGGCACTAACAGTTATAAAACCTGGTTTACGCAATTTAAAGCCACATTCCCAGAATATGGCACTGACATAAAACAATGTTAATCGACGTATATGAGCTTTCAAAAATGGTGATAGTCCGACACCTAACGAGGTCTAGCGTAACGACTGGCAGAAATTAGTATCTTTCGACGAATAGATACTTAGATATCATCTGTTCTTTTCTTTTTCATTCATATAAGGTTCAGCTATTTTATATATCTCCTCTGCGGTATCTGACGGTACCCAAACACTAACTAATTGTAATCCCTCTACATTTTGTTTATCTAGAATATTTGTTACACGCTTCACAGCCGCATAAGTGTTTTGCCGAGTTACGTTGCGCTCTTCTGATACCTGAATGACTTTTTTTCCCTCAACTAAAACAGAGTAAGCAATCTCAAGCGTTAGTAAGCTACAACTTTTCAACGCTTGAGATGAACGCTCCCAGTCTGCCTGCGAAATACGTTTAATTCTCACTTTCACCCTCTGAAATACTCCAAATTATATTATCATTTTGTCAAATTAACAACGCAAACCATTAATTCACTAATGATCACACTATGAAAGGTATTTTGAGAACTTCTAGCTAGATATAGAAGCGAAACCCGCGCGCGGCAACGCGCGAGTTTCTATTTTACATTAGCAACATTGTGAATTAGTAAAACAATGAATGCAAAAAACAAAGAGTTATTTGCCAATTTCTGTAAGCTTGCCAAAGCCAATCTTGATGAAAGTACAACGGAGACTTTATGTATAACCGCAGATTATGTTGAAGAAATGCAAGAACAACTCATTACAGTAGAAGAACAATTCTCTACGATGATATCTAAATATTATGCGTTGATTGAATTTGGTGAAGCAAGTGGATATTTTTCATTCAGCCCTAAAGCTGGATTTAATACCTATACATCATATACCAACGCATTGTCAGCCGCATACAAAGATATAAACACATATAAAAACTGTGCAGATGTAGATAACTGTAAAGATATTAACAAAATTTGCTGCGGTGTTATTACTAAAAAAGCTATTATAACAGACAGTGAATCTGATTACACACTACAAGGTATTAACCCAAATGAGATCATCAGAAAAATTCAATTTGATGCCGAAGATAAATTAGTTGAAAAAATCGGTGATATGTACGATGTTGCAACCAACATCAATGAAAAAGATACAATTGGACAAACATACTGCTTGCTGAAATACGGTGTTCTGCCGTCACTGCGCGACGTAACGAAACAAGATGTTATAAGTAAATCTGATAAAAATATGGTTGCTAAATTAGCATATATTATCGGAAAAAAAACTAACAAATCTATTATTAGAGAAATATTGCAAACAACGAGTATCAGTAAAAAAAGCCTAGCAGGTGCCCCTGAATGTTATGTGGCAAAAATTAGAAAACATTGCTCAAAACAATATTGGAATGCCCCAATGGGAATAGGAGCCGATTATAAAGGATTACACATCGAAACAATTGGTGGAGAAATTTTTATCAAAGATTCCCAAGGCCGTTTCTATATAGAAGTGCCAAGTTACATTGATATAACTAGAGCTGAACAGGTGTTGAATGAATGGCTTTTACAAATTGAAGCGTAATTAATTATGACTCAATATGAACTAATCGCATTCAGCCGGTACCTAATAAAACGTCATTCAAAACGCAAATCAGTTCGAATTCCAGCTATGACTGGTAATCAACTATGCATGCTTCTACACACGTTAGAACGAGTACACGGTTATTCTGTATAGCAACTATATTCCCCCCGCCAAAATTGACCGGCGGGGTATTGGAGAAACTCACATAATGGGCCAAAGAAAACATCTAACACAATTTGAAGTAGAGAGAATACTGGAAATGGCAAAAAAAAGTCCAAATTCAGAGCGCGATTATTGTCTAGTATATATGAGTTTTGTACATGGCTTACGTGTTAGCGAAGCCAGTCATTTACGGTTATCTGATCTGGATCTCGGAGGAAAAACTCTTTACATTCAGCGCTTGAAATGCGGGTTTAGTACTAATCATCCTCTATTAGGCTACGAAATTCATGCGATCAAAGAGTGGCTCCAAGTACGTAAAAAATTAAAGGGAGCAGAAGAAAGTAACTGGTTATTTTTATCACGATACGGGAAACCACTTACTCGTCAGCGTATTTATCAAATAATCAATCAATTAGGGCAATTAGCTAATATTTCTGTTCGCTCGCATCCGCACATGTTGCGCCATGCCTGCGGTTTTTCTCTTGCAAACAGAGGAATAGACACCCGCCTAATACAAGATTATCTTGGACACTGTAACATTCGGCATACTGTGCAATATACAGCCAGTAATTCAGAACGTTTCCAAGGAATTTGGAAAAGCACCCGAAATCGGCAACCAGTTACACATTTCAGTAAAAATATATCTGGAGCCATTTTAGAGGACGAAATTATCATGGAGAAAATGGATGTCAGTGGAATAGACGTTGATTCTATTCAATTGGATATCATATCCACTTTATCACAAAGTGATAAGACAGACTAATTAAGCTATACCCAATTGCTAGATATGAAAACAATTAACCAAAATAGTAATTAATAGCGCCAAACAATAACGGGATTAATTAAAAATTAATTCCGTTTTTTCGTCCATAAAAGATTAAATATAAATAAAAAAAGACCAATCTCATAGAAGAAATGTCCTCTCTATTGTTAATCCTGAAAAAGGTATCATTAAATTTCCTAATTGTAGTGATCACAGTGTCATAACTTCACTGACCGAACCGTAGCGTCCACTCTCGACCATACGTTGTACAGACCCGTCAAGCTGTTCCCCCATACTGACAGATGTAATTTTTCGCATATCGTAACCTAACAGATTAGGCAAAATCATCACCTGCGTCCGTGTGCGTCAGCATCCTGAAAAAATCAGATTGCTTCAAAGTATGTGTATCTTCCAGCACCGGGAAGTCTGCTTTGTAAAAACTGGCAGCGTCACTGGCCGAAACCACGAATTCACCCTCGATAAAGGTTTTCTTCACGTCATCCACTTTTTTACTATATAAGTGCCGGAACACCGCAGAATAGCGCCCGCAGCTATTAAGAAAAACACACGTATCCCATCGGTGGTTCCCTTTTTTTCGAAAGTGGTGATAAACCTGACGGCCATATCTGACCACGTCTTTAATCTTATAGTTAAACATATAAATTCTTTCTATTATATTAATCTATTGCTCCGAAAATCTGGTTCTGTGCATCCAGTGGTAACGTGTGAACATAATCCCAATATCCTTGCAGATATTAGTTTATCAAAGCAGTTGGTAATCAAGTAAATAAAATATCTACCTGAATTTGTTAAATAATTATTTAAGTGCGTCGATTTTAGGTTGGTTGATGTTGTACTTTGCTGCTTCAGCCTACACCTTGAGTGCCAGTTCCTCGGAAACCCATCCGTTCACAAATACGTTTAACTGTATTTCCAACGTTTTGCTTAGTCCGGTCAACCCGGTCGGCAACATCTTTCTGCCTTTCTCCTTTAACCAATACGGAATGGCCGATTTCCGTGGTGAGATGGGTGAATGTCTGCATTGCTGGCAGAAGTCGGTTCCACTCATCTTGTGTCATTCTACGTTTTTGAGCCATTTCTTATCCTGGTTATATCGCTAATTTACCCAAATGATATAACGCAGGCCACTTACGGTCAATCTGAGTAAATATTATATTTATGAGTTGATATTTTTGAGCAGGGAAAGCCAGCTATGGCAGTAATGGGGCCTATTGGGGATAATCAGCGAAGGAGTCCAATCACTGATCAGTATATTTAAATAGATTGCCTTTGAAAGAGAATAGTCACCGCTCGCCGCAAGACCAGATTAGGGAGCCTTCGGCGAGTCTGTCTGGTCGAGGAAGCGGAATATCTACAGACCTATCATATTGCACTTACACCCATTATCCACATTTTTTAGCAGTTAATTATAGGTTTTTACTTATAGGTAAGATTTACAGGCAAAACATATAGGAATTACCTTATAGGTTTAGGGGGGGGGTGATCTATCGTGGATAAAGGGGGGTGATTTAACGTAGTTAGGGGGGTGATCTATCGTGGATAAGGGGGGTGATTTAACGCAGTTTAGGGGGGGTGATTTATCGTGGATAACTTCTTGTATCTACAAGTTTTTGACAGAATTATCTACTTAAAAATATCACTGTTGCCAACCACATAATTCTGGATGTGAGGGAGGGGTTCCACTCCTTTGTTGTAACAACAATATCATCTTCTTATCCACGGAATTGCTGCCGAAACTGCAACAAGCACAGCTTTAAATAAATTATTCAACCGGCATAAAAAGGCCCAATGGGCCTTTAGTCAGGATTTAAACGGAATAGGGGGAGGGGAAGCATAAAGTAAAAGTCCGCCTTTAACTGGCTCTACTTTTGCTTTAGGGTAGACGAATAGCACTTGCTTCAATGCTGACATGAAGGCTCTTTTGAAATCCTTATCAGCATTTTTACCACTGTATTCTTGCGCAAACTGATCACGTAGCTTTGTCCAGTGAAGTAATACCGGCCGCCCTTCAATTCGATGTAACCGATGTGCTAACCAGGCGTAAATATCCAGTGCAAGCGCGGAGCCTTTCAATACGTGCAATGCTCTATTATCCAGTGGAACGGCACTCTCAATAAGTCCTTTGAAATAGCCCTCCGATAACGTTAGTACACCGGGCCAGAACGTTAGTTGCTTTGTGTCTTCATTTCTGAGCCAAGCATCAAATTGTTCTACAGGCTGGCCGTTGTACGTGCGTCCCTTGAAGCCCAACTGTAAACGGCAAGCGGCCAACGCATGCATTTGTGTACGCAACGTTCTGTGACGTGCGCCCTGCGAGTCCATTCCCATCAAGCGAAGGAACTCGTTTGCACTGTGTCCTATGGCGATCTCTCGTGTCTTGTTACGCAAGGCATACGATGAAAGCCACGCCATTGTAAGACGGGGCATGGCCCCATATGGTAATAGTTGCTCTACGGGACCATTACCTTCATCAAGCCATCCAGCTTGAACTACAAGCCAGGCATCACCAGAACGACGCATAAACTCGCGGCCAGCGACTTTAGAACGGGGTAAACCTACCTGGCAGAGTATCGAGTGTGTAAAGACCATATCTTCACTCTGAGGCAGTTTCTGACGAATAAGCGTAGCCGCATCAATGGTCTTCTTTTGCCGCTTGGTTAACGGCTTGTCATTTTCTTTTTTGATCATGGCCCCATGCTCTGATTTGGCTACTGTGATAATGTGTTGAATTGAAATTCGTAAAATTCCTACTGATGCAATAAATCAGCTAATACGAGAGTATATATAATAAAATAATTTGAACCAGTGATGCTAATCCTAAGTTTTAGAAATTGCCAACAAGAATATAGTAAATTTGGAAAACGCTAATGAAGTAGTGAAGATTGAATCTTGGATGCCAGGTGATTAATTATCGAAAAATTGTGATTCCAAAAAAATCTTCGCTAAACGTTGGCGATAATTTTATACCCGCCATCAGAACGCTCATAGACTGCAAATGAAAATTTATTAGTGCCACGGGTACTTTGATCCTGATAAACCTGTGATGTCTGCTCGGTGTTGTATTATGGGTAATAATATATAGATACCCTACCAATTGTACGGGATATCTATAATACTAATTTTTATTTATTCCGGCCATTTGATACGACGTATAAAATTTAAATACGGCTCTTTTTCAGGAAAATCAGCAAAAAAATCAATCATTTTCATACAATGATCGCGAAAACCCTTTTCATCATTAACAGCCAAGTCAATACGACAAGTATATTTCTCACCACTCTCAAATCTAACGGTGATTTCTGTTTTATCATAACCCATATTTACTAATGAGGCTGCTTTATTTGCCATTTGCTCAAAAATGGCAAATGGGAATATAACTTCTTTAACCGAAAGAATTTTTGATTCAGACCAATGAACTAGAACCTCAACGGGCGTTAAGACACTGGTAGCATTTTTTAAGGAAGATAATATACTAATTTTTTATTCCATCCCAATAAAAGTGGGTCTCTGTCTGGCGTTTATACCCTGTTTATAAGTTATAATTATATATAATATTAGAAATAATGGCAATATTTTCTCACATATTTTGGAGTATTTAAGTATATTTTTAACTGCTGTGATTAATATTATTAATCCAACTTTATCTTGTAAATTCAGTATCCTATGAAAATAGATCTTCATGCATATTAGGTAGATTAATAGAGTGTTCTGATTTAATCGTTAATTACTGAAATCCAAATTTTGGGGAGTGAGTCATAGATTTATATAAACTCCTAAACAAAACTCTTTTTAATTCATGTTCGACAATTCATAAATAGTTAAAAAAATAAAATAAACAATAGATACAAAATTGATTGCTTTATTTATCATGAAAATTATCTCAGGGAAAAATAATCATGGGTATGCTTATATCATCAATGAAATATGGGATGACTGCTCTCATGCTCTCATTTATCACGATGAAAAGTAAAATCAGACACCGTTAGTCAGCGGTCTTTTGCATAGTAAATCAACAACCTGTGACCTCTAGTGTTTCGGTATCACAGTTTTCGCAAAATCTTGTTAAAAGAAATTCATACATTAACAATCTGTACAAAAAATGCACATAAAAATATCAAAAAGGAGTTTGTTAATCTCTGGGGGTCTAATTAGGGTCCGCTTACAGCGTAAGCTTTTTTTACCGTTCGCCCAAGCATTCTTGTCTAAATTATACTTCTTATTTTATAGTTAATACATACATATACCTGATTACCACTTAAACTCAGCTCCCATAGGCGTATAGTCAAGATAAGTCTGTGCGGAGGTAAATGAAAATGGCTAAAAATCAGATTCAATTCCAAAAAGGTATTTCTATTCATGAGGTTATTTCATTATATGGTCATATAGACACGCCATTGTGCCAGCACCCACCGCAGATCCCCTTGCTGAACTTGACCACGATAATGTGCGTGGCAGCCATTATTACCACTAACAAAGGAAATGCCTGATGAATACCCTTTATGAACATCTCACTTGTCTTAGGCTCTCCGGTTTTCGTGATGCTCTGCGCCAGCAAGTTTCGTTGCCCTCTTCGTATAACGAACTGGGCTTCGAAGAACGTCTATTGTTGCTTGTTGAGGAGGAACTGACTCACCGTGAAAACCAGAAAGCCGACAGGCTCATCAAGCAGGCGCACTTCCGGCTTCGGGGAGAACTGGAAGCGTTGGATTACAGAGCCAGCCGGGGGCTGGAAAAATCGCAGGTCAGAAGCTTGTCACAAGGGCACTGGTTAAAACACTGCCAGAATCTGCTGCTGACAGGGGCAACGGGAAGCGGGAAAACGTATCTTGCCTGTGCGCTGGGGCGGCATTACTGCCGCCAGGGATATGTCGTGTATTACTACCGTTTAAAGGGCTTGCTGGAGTTTTGCAGACAATGCCATGGTGATGGAAGCTATCCCCGGCTGTTAAATAAACTGAGCCGTAGTCAGTTGTTAATCTTGGATGATTGGGGTCTGGAGGTACTGACCTCAGATCAACGCAGTGACCTACTGGAGATAGTCGATCAGTTCTATCAACGGGGCTCAGTGTTGCTGGTAAGCCAACTTCCTATTGAGAAATGGTATCAAATGATAGGTGATGCCACACACGCTGATGCGATCCTGGACAGACTGGTTCACGGGAGTATTAAAGTCGAATTAAAGGGTGAATCAATGCGTAAAGTGTGTTCAACGTTGACAGAGGGAGATCAGTCAATATAGTTTATTAGCAGGTTCTATGAGTGGGGTAAATAGCTGTAGCGGCCCGCATTTAAAATATGGCGGGCTCGCATTTATCCGGTTTTTTAGCTCACATTAAGTGAAAATGAAATCGGGTTGAGGCTCATATTAACTGCAAATGAGCTTGCATTTACCTTTTTCGGCTTGCATTTCATTTCGACCGGCTCACAGTAACTGCAAATGAAATTTTCCGCTTAAACCAATCTATTGGATTGTATGGGTTAACCCCATAAAGACAATGCAATGAGACATTTTTTGTGTCTTATTAGGGTTGTTTTTGTCTCATCCACATGCTACGTTTCATTCATCTAAAGGTAAACGAGACACTTTCCCCATTATGGCTCTTTATGGCTATGCCCGTGTATCAACTAATGATCAGGATCTCGCCCTACAGTCACAAATGCTTCGTGTTGCTGGTTGTGAAATCATCCGGGCCGAAAAAGCCAGCGGAACCAAACGGGATGGGCGGAGTGAACTGCAATTGTTGCTGGATTTTTTGCGTCCGGGCGATACACTGATTGTCACGCGTATAGATCGTCTGGCTCGTAGCATCAAAGATTTGCAGGATATTGTTTATTCTTTAAATCAGCGGGGGATTACCCTTAAGGCTACAGAGCAGCCTGTCGATACACGCACGGCAGCCGGAAAAGCCTTCCTCGATATGTTGGGGGTCTTCGCTGAATTTGAAACTAATCTGCGCCGTGAACGTCAGCTGGAAGGTATTGCGGCGGCAAAAGCGCGAGGTGTGTACCGGGGACGAAAATCATCCATTGATCCTGCCGAAGTGTACCGTCTGTATGTAGTTGAAAAAATGGGGGCTACGGCGATTGCCCGTCAACTCGGTATCGGACGGGCCTCAGTTTATCGTGTGTTAGATAACTATGGGCAGCCAGCGTAAATCTATTCCTGTTGACTCTCTGTTGCAATTACGGCAACGGTTAGACCGCCTGCCGTCCAAAAGCCCGGAACGGGCAACACAGATTACTGCAATGGCGCAGTTGTACGGCGTTTCTCCTACCACCGTTTACCGGAATCTCCATGTTGTTCTTAAGCCTCGTACCGTCCATCGGTGTGATCATGGCATTCCCCGCATCCTGCCCCAATCTGAGCTGGAGCATTATTGCGAACTGATCGCAGCCTTAAAATTGCGTACTACCAATAAATCAGGGCGGCATTTATCAACCGTAAGAGCCATTCAATTACTTGAAGAGCATGGTGTGGAAACTGGACAAGGGTTGGTTAGGGCACCGAAAGGATTACTGCGAAGACAAACGGTTAATCGTTGGCTTTCTCTGTATCGTCTCGACCAACCTCGGCTGTTAAGAGAACCCCCGGCGGTTAGGTTTCAGGCAGAATACAGCAATGATTGCTGGCAGTTTGATATGTCGCCGTCAGACCTCAAACACATCGAACAACCGGGCTGGATTGATGCGGCTAAAGGACAGCCGACCCTGATGTTATACAGTGCTGTTGATGATCGGAGTGGTGTGACTTATCAGGAATATCGTTGTGTCTATGGTGAAGATGCTGAGTCCGCACTTCACTTTCTGTTCAATGCGATGGCACCAAAACCTAACCCGGAATTCCATTTTCAGGGACGTCCCAGGATGCTGTATCTTGATAATGGCCCCGTGGCGAAAAGCCATGTGTTTCAGAACGTGATGCAGGCACTTCATATTGACTGGCAGACTCATATGCCAGCAGGTAAAGATGGTACGCGCACCACGGCACGTTCCAAAGGTAAGGTTGAACGCCCTTTCCGTACCATTAAGGAAGCCCATGAAACCCTGTACCATTTTCATCAACCGGAAACTGAGCAGCAGGCCAACGAATGGTTATGGAATTATCTGATGCGCTATAACTCTCAGGGGCATCGCAGTGAAAAACATTCCCGACTGGAGGACTGGCGGGCAAATCTTCCCCCGGATGGCGTGCAGGACATGTGTACCTGGGATCAATACTGCCGTTTTGCCCGGGAGCCTGAATCGCGTAAGGTTGGCATCGATGCCCGCGTCACAATTGAAGGGACAGCCTGGGAAGTTGAACCTGATATGGCTGGCGAAACGGTTATTCTGTTGTGGGGACTGTTTGACGACGAAATATTTGTGGAGTTTGACGATAAAACATGGGGACCGTATTATCCCGTCTCCGGGCCTATTCCATTACACCGTTACCGGGCGTTCAAGCGTGGCAAGGCGGCTGACAGGTCTGATCGTATCCATGAGCTGGCCAGTCAGTTGAATTTGCCGATCAGTGCTCTGTCAGGCAGTGATATTCAGCTCCTGATGCCTGATATAAAAAAACAACCAAAACTGCCACATCAGCCATTTGACATCGCAGAATTTGAATACCATTTCCCCACCATTATCGCAGCGAAGCTGGCCATTGCCGATGATCTGGCCACACCACTGGCCAAATTGTCGAGTGAAGAGCGGGCATTTATTGACAGTATTCTGGCAGAAACGCTTATCCGCACTGAAGTGTTCACCCGTATAAGAGGCTATTTCCGTAACAGACAATCAGGAGAAGATCATGCGGGTTGAAGTGATGGAATATTATGGACTGGCGCAGCCCATTGATCAGGCAGGCTATTATGAAACGGCGCATCATAAACAACTTATCAAAGATATCAAAGGGGCTATCCGTGAAGGACGACTGGTTGCTGTCTGCGGCGTAGTCGGAAGTGGTAAAACTGTCACCCTGCGTCGCCTGCAACAGCAACTTAGGGATGAAAACAAAATTATCGTCGCCAAATCGTTGTCAGTCGAAAAACACAGTGTCAAACTTGCCACGCTGATTAGCGCACTATTTTACGATCTGACACAGGATAAGCGGGTACAAATCCCCAAACAAGGGGAGCGCCGGGAACGTGAACTGCAAGAGTTAGTCAGGAAAGGCAAGCGAACCGTGGCCTTGTTCGTTGATGAGGCTCATGATCTTAACGGACATACTTTAACTGGATTCAAACGACTAATGGAAGTAGTAGAAGACGGTGGAGGCCGCTTATCGGTGGTTTTAGCCGGTCATCCCAAACTGCGTAATGACCTGCGTCGTCCAACGATGGAAGAGATTGGATACCGCACCGATATTTTTACGCTGGATGGGATCACGGGCAGTCAACGGGAATACATTCATTGGTTACTTAAAACCAGCATGGGGAAAGGAAAAACGGAAGATATTCTGACGACTGATGCTCTCGATTTGCTGGCGATGAAATTGCGTACCCCATTGCAAGTTCAGTTGCATCTCACGTTAGCCATGGAAGCTGGTTATCAGACTGGCGAAAAACCAATAACGTCAACACTGATAGAATCAGTGCTTTCCAGACAACTTGATGATTTAGAGCCGACGCTAACACGGCATGGTTATCGTTTGAAAGATATGGTGGAACAATTTGATGCCAAACCCGCTGAAATCAGAGCGTTGTTTAACAATCAACTCGATCCGGTTCGAACAACAGAGTTGCGCGACAGAATGTTGGCAGTTGGGCTGCCGATATGATGAATTTCATTTGCAGTTACTGTGAGCCGGTCGAAATGAAATGCAAGCCGAAAAAGGTAAATGCAAGCTCATTTGCAGTTAATATGAGCCTCAACCCGATTTCATTTTCACTTAATGTGAGCTAAAAAACCGGATAAATGCGAGCCCGCCATATTTTAAATGCGGGCCGCTACAGTTACGGATCTCTTTACTCCAGCGCTCCGGATGCTGTTGACGTGCGACCCGGTATTATTCTGGGTTGAGCACTTTTCGCTCCACACGGCCCGTTGAAGTAGATTTGCTGCATGTTCTCCTGATTCGTTGAGGAAGACTTCAGCAGCAACAATTTTTCGGCTAAATATGTCCAGAATCATGTAAAGATAAAAATGTTGACCTTTGATCCATGAAGGCAAATAACTGATATCCCAGCTCCAGACCTGATTGGGTGATACGGCTTTTAATGCGTCAGGACGCTTATACTGGCTTTCCCGACGTCTTCTGGTCAGTCGTTTATTCACTTTAAGTATCCTGTAAAAGGTTGCTTCTGAAGCGAGGTAAATTCCTTTATCAGCAAGTGCGGGAACAATGACATTTGGTGACAATCCAGCAAACTCAGGCGAGTTGCAAATATCCATAATCTGCTGACGCTCAGTCTCCGATAATTTATTCGCAGGGAGCCGGTGAATGGCTTCGGGACGGCGATCGGCAAGTATCTGCCCGTCTGGCGATTCCACCCAGCGCTGAAGCGTTCTGACTGAGATACCTATGCACTGACATGCACGGGTTTTACTCGCCCCTTGTGTAACGGCGTCGCTGACGAGCGAAATTATTTTTTGCCGCTCTGGAAGAGGTGTCAGCCTTCCTCGCTGTTGTCCCAGAGGGCATTGAACTTTTCCCTTAATATCAGGAGCGCAGCAGCTTCAGCCAGCGCTTTATTCTTGCGTTGAAGCTCTTTCTCCAGTTCCCGTAATTTACTCCGGGCTTCACGCAGTTCCTTATCGGCACGACGGTTTTGTGTGAGTTTAATCTCATGGGCTTGAATAGAGATAACCTGCCATTCTTTGACCTGCTCGACGAAAAGTCCCATACGTCGGCAATAGTCAGCCAACTCCATTTCCGACAATGTTGCTGTTTCAAGCACAACTGAAAATCGTCGTTCAGGCGTCCACTCATCACTGTCAGCAGAGGAAACCTTTTCGTTTTCAGGTAATAAACCGCGTTCCACCAGTTCACATCTCCATTTTGATACAACAGAAGGGCTGATATCCAGTTTACGGGCTATCTGTCTGTGGGACCAGCAATAGGGAGGCAGAAGCCAAATAATCCCTTGTTCTTTAACATCAATCGGTACTGCATGTGCAGACATAGTAATTCTCCTTAAAAATTGGGGGCGACAACTATGCTGACACAGGGGGCGGTCACTGTCAGCGCGCATAACACAACCCCCGCGACAAAACCGTGCCCGACTTTCCAACGAGAGGAAGTTAAAGCCCGGACCACTTTAATCTGCGGTTGTACGGACGACAGGGTTTCCTGTGCCACATACATCAGTTGTGGCTGAGATTGTTAAAGAGTCGTGTCCTCAATAGACGATACAGCGGCAGGAGACAGGGATACCTCCTGCGCCAGACTCTCCAATCGCCGCGCACTGTTGTGAAACTGTACCCGGAGGTTGTCGAGTTTACTCACATGTTTCAGTTCCAGACGTTGAAGGACTTCGCACAGATGCGCCAGCCCCTTTTCTGTGCGATAAATCAGCGGCAGGTCGATATAAGAGAAAACACAGGTCCGCAGTACCTGTTGCAGACGGACAACCAGCCAGGCCAATATCTCCACCCGCACATGCGTCGGTTGAGGCCAGAATTGTGACCACTGATGGCTCACTAACCCGTCAATCAGGGCCAATCCTTCCTCAATACCGGCTAATCCGGCCCGCTGTGCACGGGCCAGTGTGTACCAGGCCGCACTTTGCAGCTCGACGCCATTTAAACGAAATAGCGCCAGGCAAAGCTGCTCAACCCTGGCCCAGTCAACATCTGACCGGGCCGGATGGCTCAGTTTGCTCATTTCTTCTTTCAGTGCACTGAATTCAGGCCGTGCACGCGGGTCATCCCCCGTATATACGGCGTAACCGGATGAAATTGCGGCCATAACATGTAGCCTCTGTTGCGTGATTAATACAGGCCAGAAAGGCCAACCCAAATAGCCTGATGAAACAAAAAATTAATCTATCCGCCCTTGCTGGCGTAAATGGCGGATCAAGACTTGCCCTTCCGGCACAAACTCCGTGCTAAAACGCACTAATCCCACGCCTTTCAATTCCGCATTGATGTCATAACGCAGATGCGCCGGTTCAAGCATCGGCAGTAACGTAACAGTGACCTGCTTCAAACGCGGCTCATAAGTCAACAGCGTATGCTCGATCGTCGCGATCAGACGCTGTGACGACGCAGGCAGCTCTTGCAAAATAATGCTGAGATCAGGCAAACCATAATCCGGCAGATGAGCGAGCGTTCCCGCCCGACAGTTGAGGACACGCTGCATATTGTCCAGTACCGACAAAATCACCTGCTGCTCTTCACTGACTTGGGACAATGCCAGGCCACCGGTAAAGCTCCCCTTCAGGCGGTCATACAGGGAGGGCCTTTTCGTTTTCGTCTTCATTTTCATCTCATTCATTCCTTCTCAGGTAACAGGGTCAGACCGTCGGTATTCAGCTCAATAATCCGAGGCTTATCCGGTAACAGCTCACGACGTTTTATTATCCGGCGCCAAGTCCCTTTAGACAGGTCTGGCGTTCTAAACAGCCCCACCACCGCCACGTATTTCGCCTGAGCGGCCATCGGCATATCCAGAGACGCATGACCGCCCGGTTTTACCACCACCTCCTGACTCGCCAAACAGTCGGCACTGAGTACCCGGTCGCCGTCATTCAACAAGTCTGCATAATCCGCCGCGGTTATCGCTTTATTATCCCGTAATTGATAGACACGTACCAATGTGGGGACAGACAGGGCAACACTTTCCCCCCCATCCGTATTGACCGCAGCCCGTGGGATAAAATCCAGATGCAGCGTCTTGATTTGCTGATAGAACAGGGATTGCGTGACCGAGACCGCACCATCGGTCACTGTCTGAGTCAAGCCGCAGCCAGTCAGCAACAGTATTATCGCCGCTATCAACGGTACGGTTTTATAAAAAGACATAGTTAACATGGTGTCCTCCTTTATTTTCATGGTTGTCTGGCGTAATGCCCCGATAATTCCCCACATTCACGGTAATGTTGTCAGGCACTGTCGTCAGATGCGGTTCAGCCTTGAGTCCTAACACACCGGTCAACCCCAACTGAACGGGAGGGCCCCCCAATACTGGGGGCGGCAATATCCGCGTCGGCAGGGTTAATTGCAATCTGGCCGGGTAACGCCAGCCCAGATAAACCCGCAGCAATACCTGAAAATCAGTGTGCAACTGCCCACCCGGCAACCAGCCTTGCACCTCCTCCCAACAATCCGTGTGCAGTACCACCAATAGCTGACTGTTAATATCGATGCCCATTCTGCCCAGCACCGTGCGCTGCGACAGAGAAATCTGCTGCATATCTGAAAACCCCGCCGGGTGCATCAGAGGGATCTGCCGTGGGCAACAAGGTGTCACCACAGTACGGGTCTTCGGGGCCAATAACGTCACCAGTGCCGAGACGCCTTCAGCGGTACGCGTCGGCAGACGCATCACACTGAGCAGCGCCAAAAAACGGGACACCGGCGTCGTAATATGCTGCCGGCTGCCCGGTATGCCTAAGCCAATCAGCCCCAACAAACACTGAGACGTCCCATCCGTTCCCCCAGCCGCAAAGGTTGCCGGGTAGGAGGAATATTTGCGCCAGATACGGTAGAACTGAGTGAATGTCCGGTGATTGAAAATATCCAGAAAGGCTTCAATCGCTTCATGCCCTTCCTGACACTGGGTAATATCATCCAGATAAGCGGTCGGCAACGGAGAATCCACCCCGTACAGCCCCATAAACGTGGTTCTGGCTGTCGGTGGACGGTCCGGGCATTCGGGGTCGGTTTCTATCGCTTTCAGCTCGCTAACCGGAAAGCCCATCCCCGGATGAGGCCGGAAACGTATCACATCATCGGCAGGGTTATCTGTACTGCCCAGCGGAGGCCTGTCAGGAACAGCACGCTCAATTGTCTGACAGAATGAGTAGAAATCGAGGGTCGATATATTGGCTTTCAGTGTGGCCATCAGCCGGGAATGCGCGTGCAGTGTCTTTCTTCCCATAACAGTCGTTCCCCTGTGGGTTGCAAAATCAACGTGAGCCGGTTAAACAGATGGATATCGGTGTACAGGGCAAAGAAGCGACTGAGCATTTCACCGAACAGGCAGATATCACCGGTGCCGGAGAACCCCTGGCTATCCAGCGTGACTTCAATGTGCACACCCCGGCGCAGATACCCCTGTTCAAACCGCTCAATAAGCGAATGTTTCACCGCCACAATCGCAGCCAGACGACGGGTATTCATCTCATTATCGGTCCAGTCATACAGCGCCAGCGTGCCGCGCAGCACATCCGGGTTATCCATCATACTGAGAAAGTTGGAGCCGAGATGACTGAGTATTCGCCAATGGAAGCGGTCCTGGTTCGGCGGATAACAGGGCAATGTCGGCTCACACAGATTACGCACGATCAGTCCCGCCAGTGGAGGATTAATCGCCGTATCCAGCAGCGTATCCTGTAACGCCCGGCGAGGCAGTTGTCCATTAGTGCCGGTCAGGGTCAGTGACAGGTTTTCTTCATACGGTTTATCATCATCAAAATCTTCCCCACCCAGGATAAGCCAGGTGTCATACAGCCCTGAGGGTCCCCGTTTCACCCGGGTATGGTAGTAACGTTCCGGTGCCTCATGCCGCATCATGCCCCCTTTATGGCGGAAACTACTGAACGGCACATACGTTTGATGACCAACACGTTCCGAAGACACCACCGCATCCACCGAATAAATCTCGATATGCCCGTCCTGAAGGCGCATCGGGCGCAGCAGATATTCAGTCTGTAGCGGTGACAACCGCAAGGGGTCGGACTCCAGCGAAAACAAGTTAATGACCGGAGAGCAGTGCAAACGGATATTCTCCGCAGAAAACGGCTGATCACCGGGCCAGCTTTCACTCAGCGCCACCTCCAGCTCAAACCACGGTGTCCTGTCGGGGATCGTCAGCGTTTCCAGTCCGCAGAGCGCCACAAACATAAATTTTTCCCGGAAGGTGAAATACTCCAGCAGCAGTTGATAACCACTGAATGCACTTTCCCCTTTCGGCCACAACCTTTCCGCGTCTCCAAATCCCAGCGGTGAGAACCCGCCATCAAACGGCTGCCGATCAGGCTGGCCGGGCAGACGCAGATAAAGCTGTTGTGTCTGAAGCGTGAACGCCCGATGCAATGCACAGGCCAGCGGACTATCCGCATTCAGGTACAGCGGCAAACAGCGCAAATCAACCTGACGCCAATCCACCCTCGTCCCACAGTCAAAACGCAACCGGATAACAGAACGGCCATCCGGTTCAGCCTGAAAAGCAGCCGCAGTGAGTGACAGGGGCAACAGTTGAACCGCCTGAGTGGTGGTATAGCGGCAGCGGGTTCCATGCAGACCAATCGGCTGCGACAGCACTTCAAATCCCTTTTCCACCGGCTCGGATTTTTTCATCTGCGCCCAATCCGGGGCCAGCTCAACAATCGACATAGAAGGAATGGTGCGCAAATAATGCGGCCACAACAGACTGACCAGCCCTTCCGTTAACTCCGGCAGGTCATCATCCAGCTTTTCGCGCAGACGCCCCATCAAAAAAGCAAAGCCTTCAAGCAGACGTTCCACAAAAGGGTCACGGATACTGACCCTATCCAGATTGAGCATTGCGGCCCGATCGGGATAAGCCTGAGCAAACTCTTTGCCTGCTTCACGCAGGTAACGCATTTCTGCCTCGTAATAGCGCAGGGTTAAATCATCCATCGCATTGTCCTCAAGAAAGGGAATAAAAATAGATCAGCCGCACAGCACTGCGGCTCTAACCGGGTCAATCGCGACCAAGCCCGCCAACAGGGTCTCCATACGTTGAGCCAACTGTGGCTTATCCTGTTCACTGCGCTGGGCTTTCATCCGCAGCAACTTAAGCAGACTCGCTTTTACCTCAAACATCAGGGCCGGCTCCCATTCGCCAAGACGCAGTGACTCATCGGCGTTTAACTCAGTCAACAGATGCAGAGCGACTTCATTTTTGCCGTATTGTTCCGCGACTCGCGCCATCAACAAGCGCTGTAACCAACGGTGACGCGCCCCATTGATACCCGGCAATTGCCCCAACCACGACAATGCGGCATTGATGCCTTCGCTGTCCGCCAGTTGCAGCGCCTCCGGCTCCAACGCTAAAACATCATCATCGTACCGGGGTTGGGCCAACGCATGCGCAAACGACCCGTCCGCCTTAACATCATGAACCTGTTGGGTTATCCAGCCGGCAGTCACTTCATCCGCAAAAGGCGTCCCGTCGTCATATGTCAGATTTTCCAGCCCCGACAACCGTTCAAGCAGCATTCTCAAGTCCTGTTTCACTATCTCAGTCCAACCTTCATAGTCGCCGCCCAACCGACTCAAGGCCTGACAGAGATACCACTGTAAATCCAGCCAGAAATGATTAACCCCTTCCGCGAACATCCGCTCGGCCTGTTCCAATAATTCATGCCAGCTTTGCTGCCGATAAAGCCGTTTTAACTGCCCGCGGTATTCCTTACGGGGTGGCAGCAGACGGGTACGCCCGTTGTCATCCTGTGGGGGCAACTGATGCACCGTATCCCAACGCAGACTTTTCATCAGACGGTGGCTGGATAACCAACCTCGCGGCTGGTCACGCAGATAGCGCGCCAGTTCACGAGCCTGTTCCAGCAAGTCGCGTCCGGATTGGACCGGACGCCATACCGGCGATGCCTTCCGGGGGGACGGATTGTCTTGCATCACCGGTAATGGTGCCTGAGCGGTCGTTTGTGGCACCACCGCATCCACCCCACCTGACTGAGCCAGCCGGTTTTCCAGTATTGTTACCCATTCGGTCAGCGAGGGACGAGCATCTTCATCCCAGGTAGCAAACACCTGTTCCAGTAACGCCAGCGACGCCAGAATGTGTTCGAAATCCACCCGATTGACTTCAGGATAAAGCGACAGACTGTCCTGAATTTTGGTTCCCGTCAGCCATTCCAGCGCGGCTTTACGACTGCTGGCGCGCCTGGGTAGCAACCCATCACCAAAACGGTCTGTCAGTGCGGCCAATAACCCCAGCCCTTCCGCCAGGCCACGTTCCCCTTCCTGATGCAGACGCGCCCACACATAATAGGTTGCTACCCGGACATCTTTACAATGCGTAGTCAGCAATGCTTCCGCCAGTTCACCGATAAGCGCGGTATCAATGCCGCTAAGTTTGTTGACCTCTTCACGCAGACGCTGAAAATCATCGTCATAGCCAGGGTCCGTACCCACTGGGTTATCCGGGGTAATGGGGGCCAGCCACTTTTCCCACCGGCCGGCCTGTTCACGAGCCAGTGCCGACACATCACGCCCATCCAGACAGGCCATTATCAATCGTTGCAGCATCTATTCCGCCTCCCCATCACCGTCATCGGTCACTGACACGTTCATGTCACTGCCTGGGGTGACCTCAAAGAGGTTTTCCGGCAACTTAAATCCCCGCAGTTTCAGCAACGCCAGTGGCCCGCGGCCCATTTCCGTGCGCAAAATCCAGGTCAGCGGTAATCCGTCCGGCGCGACAAACGTCAGTTGATAGCGGCTTTCATCCAGTTTTTCCGCTTTCGCCTGCGCCAGCCAGCGGATAAGCCCCCAGTTCCCCGGATAATCACCAAACAAACGCGCCCCCGCATTCACACTCGTCCAGGTCAGCATCACCCCCGGTTTGTAAGTGTCACCCGGCCAGCGAAAACGCTGCCAGCTTTCCCTCTGGTTGAAGTAACGCAATTTCTGCCCGTCTATCGTCAGGTCGGTTTCCACCACATCCCGCGCCGCTCGCGCCCGCAGGTCAAACTGCAACCCCTGACGGCCATCGGCAAACAGCAGGTCCGATAACTGACTGAGCTGAGACACGGCTTGCAGGAATTGCGGGTTAAAATGCAATCCCTGACTGTTCACCTCATCCGGGACCCAACGGTTGCCCTCTTTATGCAGTATCCCGCCTAACTCACGGGTCAGAAACTGCTCAATCCGCCCGGTGTCCGACCGGATAAACTGCCCCAGCATCGGCAACGAGACGTCGCTGTCTCCGCCGGCAAACGGGTAACGCCCGGCAAAGGCCGTATTCCAGTTCGCCACTATCGCGGTCTGCCACTGCGCATTCAGACTGGCCGCAGACGGTTGCAGTATCCCCTGCCACGCCTGGGTTAACGGCTGAACAAACACCGCCTGACCAAAACCGTTCCATTGTGAGCCCAGACTGGCCGCCATCAGACGGCCGTAACCCTGCGTCTCCGTCAGGTCCGCGCTTTTTCCCTGAAACACCGTCTGGGCCAGCCGCTTCGCCCTCTCCGGCGGGTCATCACTGGTGGTCATCTGTTGCAGTTTCAGGCGCACCTGGGTGACGCGGGTCAGAAAGGTGGGTAGGTTAAGGGCACTGTCTGCCGTCAGCCCGCTTTGCGGATTATTTTTCCCCATCAGCGCCAGTAACGGACCGAAGGTGCTGTCCATCGGCCCGGTCAGTTCGCGGGCTTGCCGGTCAATCACCGGTACCGCCGTTTTATTCAGCAACGTCTTAGCGGATTTCATCAGTGACGCCGATAACGCCGGGTCCTGTTGCCCCGCCTGTCCCTGATACGCCACGGTGTCCATCAACGCTATCAGCGGGGACTGGCGCTCATCCGCCATCAGGGTTAACTGGTCTGTCACCTCGGCCAGATTACGCGCTTTATGCCAGCGCAGGCTGTTGAGAAAATCCTGCCAGGCCCCGGCAAAATCGGTAAAGTAACGCGCGGTCAGGCGGGCTTTCAGCTCTGCCGGTGAGGCGGCGGCCGGGACCGCCTGACGGTTATCGCTCAGCACCCAGTCAATCGCTTCCTTGCGTGAGGCCACTGCCTCATCAATCGCTTTCTGTATCTGCCCTTCCCACGCCTGACGGGTAAACATCCCCGGCACCCCCTGCGGGGTGGTAAACAACCGTTCCGCTTCAGTGTCGCCGGTCATTTGCCTTAAGGTCAGGTCGGCATAATCCTTCTCGACAGATTGCAGCATCTGCTGGTAGAGCCTGGCTTCGGCATTCTGCCGCCCTATCTGTGTCAGCAGTATCTGGCGCACCTGCCTGACTAAATCCGTATCCGCGGTTATCCGCCATTCCGGGTGGGCAGACAGATTTTGCGCGTAAAAATCCCATAAATCCGGAGCCGTACTCTGCCACACCCCGGCAGCCACACCAGCACGGGCCGGTTCATTGTCACGGAGTATTCGGGTTAAAAACGCCGCATTCGCTTTCGCCGGGTGTGCCATCATCAGATAGGCTTTAAGCTGGTCATGCGTGGCCTGCGCCCGACTGAGACGCTGCGGACTGGCCGGGGGCAGAGCCACCAGTGCGCTCAGTTTCTGGTGCAATAACGCCGCCGCTTTATCCCGTATCAGCCGATTATTCCGCTCAGTGTAAGCCGGCATCACCCGCGTCAGCAGCGCCGCATTCTGATCCAGACCGAAACGCTGATACCAGGGTGCCCCGTGTTCGACCCGGGATTGCAACCGGCCCACTTCATTGCGCAGGGCTTTTAAGGCCATCAATTGGGCACCAGACGCCGCCGGATGGACATTGAGGCCGGCCACGGCCGCCTGGACCACCGCTATCTGATCACGGTTGGTGAAAAAGGACAGCAGACTGCCAGCTCCCCACAACAACGCCAGCGCCATCAGGCCGTGATAAACCTGCTGTTTTCGGATCACCCCCATCCGCCTGCCGGAGGCTCTCCGGCTGTCACTGAGGACCCCCTGCCACACCGGATCGGGCAGCCAGCTCTGTGGCGCGCCGTCTTTGTGTACACTGACCGGCAAACTGAACATCAGACCGCGCAGCAAGACCGCGTCGGCATATTCCTGTAACAGCGGGGTCAACACCTGACGCCAGTGGGTCATGCCCTTTTGCTCTAAAGTTGACGCCAGCCGATACAGAAAATCATGGGCGGTCTTCGCCAGTAATTGCTGCATCCCCTGTTTGCGCATCGGGTTAATGAGCGGTTGCAATTGGGCGGTCACGTCTTCCGGCGAACAACGTTCAGGAAAAAAACAGCCCACCGGCTGAGTCAACCTCTCTTCCTGCGACCAGATGCTGTGGCACACCTGCCACAGATAAATCGGTGCCTGCCAGCGTAACTGCTGGGCCTGTTTCTGTAACATCCGCAGCGCCTTATCCATCAGAACCGGCTCGGCACTCTGGTTTTCGGTCAGCGCCCAAACCACGCCATTGAGGGGCCGGTAACGACGCAACCGGCACAGGGCCGCCAGCTGGGCGGCATCCGGCTCGGCCTGTAAACTGCCGCCGTACAACAACAGGGTGCGGTAGCCCTCCAGCCAGTGTTGTGTGGTCAGCCCCGGCGCAATCGCCTCCACCTGTTCCACCTCACCCATCACCAGCAAAATACGCACCTTGTACCCCCAGAGCCACCCGTAACGACGGTGCAGACGGGCACCTAATTCATCGTAATCAAACTGTTTACTGATCGGAGCATCCAACTGTGGACCCGGCTCAGTCTCCGTCACTTTATGTTTGACAAACAAGGTCACCGTAATAAACCCCAGCATACTCATCAGCAAGATGAGTACCCAGGCAGACCCACAGATAAGCCACAGACGATGTAGTGTTGCGGTATCCGTGGCACGCTGCTCCCCCCAGATCCACCATCCCAGACCGACGAATGTCACCAGCAGGGTAATGACGGCAACCAGTAAGATAAGCGTATTCACCACCGAAATGGGCGGTAATTTATTCTCTTGCTGTTCCATAAGGCTTCACTATTCCCAAAGCTAAAGTATGTTGAGGATCACGGGCGAGCCATCCACAGGGCTGGCCGGTGTTTTCTGCCGAGATAGCTGCCAGTGTTTGCACCACTACCGCTTCCATCCCATCAAGATTGCCCCAGTTGAGATCCTGCACCTGTTGTTTGATATTCCAGCCGATCTTTTCCAGTGCGGGCCTGTCTGACTGAGAAAACAGGAAACAGGTTTCCGGTGATGCCGTGATATCCGCCTGCGCCAACGCCCGAGCCGCCACCTCAACCACGTTTTCATCATGCTGGGCATGAAAAAATTCACCCCGGGTAAAACGGATGTTGCCCTGTTTTTTCAGTAACCAGATAAAAGCCGCTTCCCCTGCCGGCAAGTCTGTCTCCGCTTCACCGGGCACACACTGCACCCCCGCACACAAAACAACCGTCTGGAGATCAGCGGGGGCATTGAGCAAATCAACCATTTCATCCAGTGTGTCTATTCCGAGCCAGCGTTGCGGCTGCTCAGGTAACTCCACCCCGGGAAACCGTTCGGCCATCTGGGCGCTAAATTCCTGCCAGGCGGTAACCGAACCCAACCAGTAACAGCGTAATGGCGTACAACGCAACGGCGGCTGATCCTGTCGCTGTTTCTGCCACTGATTCACCGCGACTGTCGCCAGTTGTGCTTCCCGTTGTACGATATCGGCAACAAAAGAACGCAGCAGACGCACCACCGGACTCTGTGCCTCCCGGACGGATTCTGGGCGACGGTGAGACTGATTAATGACACCGAGCCACTGCGCCGGTGTGCTGCCCAGTGCACCCACCAGCACATATTCTGCCAGGGCAACCTGTTGCCGGTGTTTATGCCACCAACGTTGCTGTGCCGCCTTAACCTGTTGCTGATAAATCCAGGCGTTATGCCGGGCCAGGCGGTAAAACAGCCAACGTAATAACAGACACAACAGCCATAATGCCGCCAGCGCCGGGATCAGGGCGTACAACCCGAAAACAGCCCCCTGCGCCGGGCGCATCAGGGCCACGCCGTTGCTGGTCAGCATTAACCCCCCGAGCCCCACCGCCGCCCAGCGTTTAAAACGAGGCGCTGATGCCTGCCGATAAGGCGAAAAAACCGGTATCTGCTTCATGATCCCACCTGATAATCGGGGCATGAACTGACCAGCGTGCAACCACAACCGCAACGATGTCCATGCAACGCTACCGGCTGACCGTCGATCAGGCAGGTCGCACTGCCTTCCACAATCGTAGTCATGCCGTGGCGGTTACAGCTGACCGGATCACCCTGACAGGCGATCGGTTTATCAAAACACAGGTAATGCCCGGACAAAACCTGACCACCGTATTCACGCAGGCTGTCGCCCTGACGGATCACATTTTTCATTTTGAGGGTCCTTAACTGCGCTGGGCAGGCAAATCCAGCGTTTTTCCGGCCCAGCGGGCTTGCAGCTTAGCTTTGGTGATTTGCATGCGTTGCTCTTCAATTAACTGTCGCTGTTGGCTGGACGCCTCACCCACATGATGAGTAAACGCCTGCGCCTGTTCCGCATCGGGTGACATCGGGATCCGCTCACCGGTCAGGCGATCCCACGCACTGACGTCCAGTTTAATCACCGGGGCCGATACGCCGTCGACCGCCTCCGACAGCAGGTTACCGACCTTTTTCCGTTTAAAGATAAACAGGGCGCTACCAACCGGGTTCGCGGCCCCGACCACATTGCCCGCTACCGTCAGCAACGACTGCGGTTTGTTGCATGTGCTTCCCGCATAAATCACCCGGTAGCGGAAATAGCCGCCCCACGGCTCGCGCGCATCCAACGTCGAGTACATAAACCAGGCGCGGGAATCATGCACCTGATCATCATACAGCGCCCGTAACAGCGCTTCCGGCGTCGCCTGCTGGCCGGCATTACCTGTCGGTGCAAAAAGACGTTTGACTAACGCCTCACCGGCGGCTTTCATCTGCCGGTATTCCGCGATTTCATCATCACAGCTCAGCAGGTAAATGGTGTTGTACGGGATGGTATCTAAGGCCAGTTGCAAGACACTGTGCTGTTCCCGCCACTCTCCCCGATAGTCACGGTCAAATTCCACTGCCGCCTCCTGCAACTGGTTTTTAGCCGTTTCCGGGTCAAAATCCGGGATGCCCGGTGTCGGCAGTGGGGGCTCTCCTCGCATGCCGTTCATCGCGAAGGTCCGCCACTGGGCTTTACGCTGCTTCTCCACCACATCCTGCTTTTCCTGCCACGCTTTTTGACTCTGTTCGTAGTGAGCCTTATTCGCATCCCGGTCAGGGGCATCGATAAAAAATGGCGTATTTTTCAGCGTGCCGCCGGCATAGCGATTGATGCGCCAGGCGGTCAGCCAGGCCATCTGGTTTTCCATCGCCTGCTCCAGTGCCACGCTGGACCGCACCGGTTCAAAACGGACCGCCGCCTCAGCGGAAATCAGCTGCTCCGGGCTATCAAGCCCCAACGTGACTTTACGCCAGGCGTTAAAGCGGTTGACAAGCGGTGTATCAATATCAAATTCATCACCAACATCTGGCGGCATGGAACGCCAAGTATTTTGAGATAATTCTCGTGGCAAAGAATTTTTGGGAACTTTCAGCGGAGCACCAGCTTCAAACGCCGCAGCATACATTTCATGCAAAGCAATCTGTGATAACAAAAGGTTATCCACTTTTCCTCTCGCCTTACCCTGATCGCCCGGTGGATAACCGCCCCCCAAATCAGAATGTACGCCGGGATAAATCACTTCTGTGCTGCCGGTCGGGTAAGTCCCGTCTGAACGACGGATCGAATCCATCGGGAAGCACAGACGCTGTTCATGAGTAGAAACCAGATGCACACAGCGTTTCACCAACCCGCCATAAGTCGCCTCTGCGGGTAATTCCTGCGTGCCGTCCGCCCAGGCCATATGGCCTTCAGAGACGGGAACAATATGCGCCACCCCCACCGAAGCCACCGTATCAAACAGCCCAAGAAACTCCACGCTGATGGGCAGGTCACCATCCAGATCAGTTTCACCTTTATGTTGCAGACACTGCGCCGGTTTCTGGCTCTCTCCTTTTGGTGGCGGCAACAGTTCGGCCAGCCAGTTCACAAAAGCCCGTGCCTCCGCAGCCCCACGGGAAAAACCATACACATACAGTTTCATCCCCAGTAACTTAGACTTGCCTCGCCCCGGCTGGCTGCGCGCTATTTTCAGTTCGCGTTTTAAGCGGGAAAATTGCTGATAAAACTCCGCATAACGGTTATAAACGCCACCAAAACCCAGGGTGTGCCATGAGGTGGCCATCGCTTTAAGGGATTTCAGGCTTTCTTCGTTTGTCATCTGTTTCTGCGTCAGACTAAAACGAAGTACATCAATCAGCCGCAGCAACGCCCAGTTAATCCGATCCTCACCCCGATCAGCAGCAGCCAGCCCCAATGTGCTGTAATCCGGGTCATTAATCTCCGGGAAAGGAGTACCCACCCCGGGAATATAATATTTAAAGTATTGTCCGCCGGTACTTTCGATATCATCCAGCAGCGGCTTACCTGATGCCCCGCCAGCATAGCCCGCCCCAATCGTTGCCCGGAAAAGACGAGCGATATTGGTCGGATGAGGCGGAGTCGACTGATACAGATCGTTATACAAATTATTGCCGGTGCCATCAAAAAACAGGCTGACATGCAAGGTCTTACAGCAGGGTATCTCCACCCGACGATTAGCCGCCAGACAAAGTTCCTGGTGGTAAGCTTTTTCCTGGCTGGTTTGTTGGCGGCAATTTTGCCTGACCAGATAGTCCTGAGCAGGTAACCGCCCTTGTGCCGGAAAGGAGGCCGGTAACCAAACGGTCTCTTGATGATTTATTTCGGACATACTTTCGGCTCCATCATTTTCAAAGGTTCTTTAATCGGGTAGTTGGGGCTGCCATAAGCGTAACAAGAGGTCGTGACTTTAATCTGATCACAGGGTAAGAAATGCACCGTAATCCCACAGGTATCCCCCCCTTTCTGATAATAAGGCATTGGAACTACCTTGCTATGCTGGCGTTTCTGGGCATCGATTTTGTTTTTCCATGCGTGATATTTTTCTCTATCCGCGAAACCGGGAAAACCATCCATTTCCCCTACACCAGTTTCCCAATCTACCTTGACTGTCATCCCTGGCCGCCATTTCTCCGGTGCCACATAACAGCAGCCACCCCCACCACCCTGATATGGCCCGATACTATCGATACCCGGCTGACCATCCACACTGAACCGATTAATCGCCCACTGAGTATGATTAATTGCCACAATCACCCCCGCCTGTGCCGAAAACTGGCTACAGGCAGCTAATAGCAGGCATAAAACTGTCAGCCTGAGTTGTTGCTTTTTCATCTTCTGCTTCCTTTACATCTATTACATCGTGAAAATAATTGAATCAATACCCCGGATTTAGCGCTGCTTTTTGCCCAACCAAACCACCTCTTGATGATTTATTTCGGACATACTTTCGGCTCCATCATTTCCAAAGGTTCTTTAATCGGATAATTCGGGCTGTTGTAAGTGGCGCAGGACGTCGTAACCTTCACTTGATCACAGGGTAAGAAATGCACCGTAATCCCACAGGTGCGCTGGCCGGTATAATCAGGCACCGGTACCACCTTGCTATGCTGGCGTTTCTGGGCATTGATTTTTTTCCTCCATGCCAAATATTCAGCCCGTTTATCGAAACCCGGAAACCCAGCCATGGTTCCCACCCCAGTCTCCCAATCCACCCTGACTGTCATCCCAGGTTGCCATTTTTCCGGCGCCCGATAGCAGCAACCGCCTCCACCGCCCTGATACGGCCCGATACTATCGATACCCAGCTGACCATCCACACTGAACCGATTAATCGCCCAATGAGTATGATTAATCGCCACAATCACCCCCGCCTGTGCCGAAAACTGGCTACAGGCAGCTAATAGCAGGCATAAAACTGTCAGCCTGAGTTGTTGTTTTTTCATCTTTGGGTTCCCTTACATTGACGACAATCTGGATTTGAGATGGCTGAGCACAAAGGATTCTCTGTCATCATCCAGAAAAACAGGCTTATCTGAGGCTTCAATCATCAGGGCATAGCAACCGTTAAACAGTTGAGCAAGGGTCGCTTCCGGGTACTCGCCCCTATTCAGTTGCAGCACAAGACGATGGGCATCAGAGACGCACAAAATATGCTCTAGTTGTTTATCCGTCAGATCGATTTTTTCCCTCGTTTCATTAACCGGGCCCGCATCCCCCTGGCCCCAAACAGAGTGCGGAGCCCCGTCATAATCAAGCCAGCTCCAGAACAGAGCAGGCCGCAGGAATGACTGCTGCTGTTCTGCGTCCAATACATGGGAAAACAGCACCGGAAAAACACGCGGATCAAAAAAACGTAAAATCCCCGCCTGTCCTGAGTGTGCCGCATCGACACACTGTATTAAGCGTTGGGACAGATGACTAAACGACCACGTCGAACCTAAAACCAGCAACAAAGACTGGTCCGCCAGAGACAGAATGATTTCCCGCATCCATTGCCGCTGGTCAGGTTGGGTTAAATCAATCCGGAACAATATCGGGGCCTCATTCACCGCCCTCTCCTCGGGCAACCCCTGAAATAATGAACACCAGTCAATCTCAGGCGAAAAACTTTGCAGGGCCGGGATCAGGGAAAACTCGCCGCCAGATTGATCCACAATCATATCGATATAGGAGAGATGCGCCTCCGTAACAGACGCTTCTAGTGAGGCGATCCAGTCAGTTATTTGAACGCGATTCATTGGTCAACTCCTCAGTACAAACCCTTTCGCCAATTCCTGCGCTTTTTTTAAACACTCTATACACACCGATTCTGGCAGGTCGGGTAACGGAAAATCCTGTTTTGCCGGCGACGCCATTTTGTGCTGCCCTTTCAGGCTTAACAGACCCGGCCCGTGGATTTCAATTTCGCCTTCCGGTGACAGGCGGATATACGCGCCGCCACACGCCAGTGTCAGGCCATTTTTGGCGGTAATCTGTACATGCCCTTGCGTTGAATTGACGGTGACATCGTTTAACGCCGTCAGACCTAACGCCTCACCGTGGGATTCAATGGTGAGCGGCCCTTTTCCCGACACCAGACGCATTCCCTCAGTTTGCGCCAGCAAAGAAATGGCCTGAGTCGCATTCACCCCAATCCGGCTGGCACTGGCAACATGCACATCGCCCGCACTTTGAGCATAAAGCGCCTGACCACTTTGCAGCATGACAGCCTCAGGGCTGACCAGACCGATGCCCGTCGGAGCACTCAGTAACATCGCCGCGGTTTTCAGTTGCTCGACCCCCTGCAAATAGGTTTTAAGACTGTTGGTATCCGGCTGATAATTCAGATGGGTTTTCGTTACTGTTCCCCATTCCATCGCCTGATTCACCGCCCCTTTGACCAGACTGATGGCCGAAGTCATCTCCAACACTTCGCCACCTGCATTGGCCTGTTTATCCGCACTGATAAACAACCCCTTACCGGCCCGAATCGCTCCCCAGTCGTCGGTCCGCAGTTCAAAACCTTCCCCCCGTTTATCCGGGTGCGGACGCTGACTATCAACCAGATGCCCCAGGTTAAGCTGGCTCTTACCGCCGTAGTCGGTACTCAGTTTGATGTGCTCCCGACCGCGTTCGTCATCCATCCGCAGTTTGTTATTCGCCGGGGTACGCAGGACGTTGCGTTTGTAGTTGTACAGGGTGACGTGATCCGGGTGTTTTGAGTCATGCAGCGCATGGGCGATATAGGGCCGATCCGGATCGCCCCCTTCAAACGCAATCGCCACCTCGGTCCCTTCCAGCAACGGCCAGTGAAAACCGTAGGTGTCGCCCGCGTAAGGACGCGCTAACCGGACCCACAGGCTTTCTCCCCCCTGCGGCCATTCCGCCCGGTCAAAGTCAAACACCACTTTATACAACCCGTCTTTATCAATATCCCCGTACACGTCGTTCACGGTGCTGCTGCTTACCCTCGCCGGCAATGTGCCCGCTATCCGGGGTTTCGGGATTAATTCAGGCCGAAAGCAGACGTTTTCCGCATAGGGGATCGCAGTGAACGCCATTTCAAAACTTTTATCCCGCCGCGCACTGCTGCTAATGCCGGTTATCACCGCCCCCTGACGGAAAGCGTCCGGGGCCTCCCCCCTGACTTTCAATTCCTGGCCCGGTAACAGGGTCGCCGACGTTGTCAAACCCCGCAGCTGGGTCTGTCGATTCAGGTAACGTTCATGGTGCAGCCGGGCATAGAACACCCCGCTTTCCACTGCCGGCTCCAGCGCATAACGGTTACCCAGTACCCGGTAGTTATCCCGGTAATGGTATGCTTCGCCATACAGGGTCTCATCGCCCCGCGTCACATCCACGCCGGCATCCATCCCGTACTGAGTCAGCGCATCACGGTAGTTGTAATCCCGGGTCAACACCTTCCCTTCGACTACCTGATGCGCGGTTTCCAGACCCCACACCGCGTCTTCCTCCCCGCCGTGCATGCCTGACGGCGAGCGGGCCAACATAGAGACATTAAACTGGTAGTGGCGCTGCTTGTCGTAAAATTCCACCACGTCAATTTTCAGCCGATCGTCCGCGGTCAGTTTGTACCAGATCCCCACTTCCGCCAGCAGTCGCTGTATAAAACGCAGGTCATCTTCGTCGTATTGCATCACCTGTTCCCGCTTCGGGTAGGGGTACGCCAGGGTGAATAAGAAATCCTGCCCGCGAAAACCGTGACGTTCACGCAGGATTTTTTCTACGATTTCCGGCACCGACATCTTCTGATAAATGGCGGACTGGCGGCTTCTCGACAACAGCGCCAGCCGCGGCTCCAGGGTCACTTCATAACGGCTTTCGTCATGCGAGGTGGACAACAGCTTAAATCCGCTAATCACCCCGTAGATCGTGCGCAACGGGGCGGGCGGTATCACCGGCATGCCCCGCATCCCCGGATTAATCGCCGGTGACGTCAGGGTAAACGCGGCGTCCCGCATCAGCATCTGCGCCGGTTCGATATCCTTCACCGGGCTGGTGAATTCAATGGCGTAACGAAAAGGCCGGCTTAAAAACTCCTGCCCGCTAAACGCCACGACATCCAGCGGCGCGGTATTCTTCCGCACGTTCAGTTTGTAGCGGCTGTGATCAAAGATGATCATGGCTGTTGAATCGTTCATGGCTGGTTCTCCGTTCTGTCGGTTTCAGTGAAGGTCAGAGTGATATCGCCGGTGTCATCGACACCCACTCTTACACCAGCAGGTTGATGGTGGTGTGCCAGACGCTCCAACAACGCCTGCGATAACACCGGTAAAATTTGCTGGCTGAGCAGGCTGTCAATATTGCGGGCGCCACTGTCCGGTAGCAGGCAGGCATTTACCAATGTGTCACAAACGCCCCTTTCCACCGTGCAGGTCAGGCCATAATGGGTATGCAGACGCCGGGTGACCTGCCCCAGTTTGATGTCCACAATGCGCCTGAGTGCCTCCGCCGATAACGGACGGTAAATGACGGTCTGGAAACGCGCCAGCAGGGCCGGCTGGAAGTGGTCGCGCAGAATGGGATGTAACAACTCATGTAACAGCGCGGGCGGGGCATCGGGCTGTTGGGCCAATAGCGCCATCAGCGGATCACTGCCCAGATTGGCAGTCATTAATATCACCGTGTGGCGAAAATCAATCTCGCGCCCTTCACCGTCCCGCATAAAACCGCGATCAAACACCTGATAGAACAGGTTCAGCACGTCACGGTGGGCTTTTTCCACTTCATCCAGCAACACGACACTGTAAGGACTCTGGCGTACCGCTTCCGTCAGGATACCTCCCTGCCCGTAACCCACATACCCCGGGGGAGAACCTTTCAACTGGGAAACCGTGTGTGCCTCCTGGTATTCCGACAGGTTAATGGTGATCAGTGAACGCTCGCCCCCAAACAGGCTATCCGCTAAGGCCAGCGCGGTTTCAGTTTTCCCGACCCCGCTCGGCCCAACCAGCAGAAACACCCCCAACGGCCCCTGTTCCGGGGTCAGGCCGGTTTTCGCCGCCCGGAGACGTTGGGCAATGGCCCGCAACGCGGGGGCCTGACCAATAACCCGTTCCGCTAAATGCGATTCCAGATGCAACAGGCCGGTTTGTTCGTCTTTCAGCAAACTGCTTAAGGGAATACCGGTCCAGTCGGCCACCACTGTCGCTACGGTGCGCACATCCACATCCGGTGATAGCAACGGTTGCCCCTGTTGACAGGCCGCCAGCCGCTGTTGTAATGCGGCTAACTCCCCCTGCCGGCTGATGTCCTGCCGAATAGCCAGTAACTGTTGCGTGAGCTGTTTTTCCTGTTGGTACTGCTCCTCCCGTTGTTGCTGTTGCCGGCACAGCTCACCGTGCCGCACCGCAATCTGGGCCAGACGATCAGAACAGGCAGGCTGCCCCAGCGCCCTATCTTCCACTATCGCCTGTTGCTCCACCTCCAGTGCAGTCAATTGAGCCCGGAGCAGCGTCAACGCTTCCGGTACGGTGTCCAAACTCATCCGCACCCGCGCACTGGCGGTATCGAGCAGATCCACCGCTTTATCCGGCAGCTGGCGCCCGGTCAGGTAACGGCGGGATAAGGTGACCGCCGCTTTAACCGCGGCGTCCTGAATATGGACACCATGATGACGGGCATAATGCGCTTTCAGGCCCCGCAGCATCAGGCAGGCGGTTTCATCGTCCGGTTCGTCCACTTTGATCATCTGGAAACGCCGTTCCAGTGCCGCATCCCGTTCAAAATACTGTTTGTATTCCGACCAGGTGGTGGCGGCAAGGGTGCGTAAGGTTCCCCGCGCCAGCGCCGGTTTTAACAGGTTAGCGGCATCCGCGCCGCCCGCCTGATTACCGGTACCAATCAGCGTATGGGCTTCATCAATAAACAGTAAAATCGGGGTCGGTGACTGTTGTACCGCCGCCATCACGTTTTTCAGCCGCTGTTCAAATTCGCCTTTTACCCCGGCTCCTGCCTGCAACAACCCCAGATCCAGCGCCCGCACGCTGACGGTTTTCAGGCTGGCGGGGACATGGCCTTCGGCAATACGCAGGGCCAGTCCTTCCACCAGAGCCGTTTTTCCCACCCCCGGTTCACCGACCAGGATCGGGTTGTTTTTACGCCGGCGCGACAGAATGTCGATCATCTGGCGGATTTCACTGTCACGGCCAAACACCGGATCGATATGGCCTTCTGCCGCTCGGGCCGTGATATCCTGCGTGAATTGGTCCAGAGCGCCCTGTAATGCCGGGGGTAAGGAGGCAGTCTGTCGGGCTGATCCCCCGGTGCCCATTTCCGCTCCGGCAAATTCGGCACCGCTCTCGGTCAGACAAGCCGTGGCCTGTCTTTCCGGACGTTCCTCTGATTGTTGATCCAGCAACGGACGCAGGCGTTGCAGCTGGGTCTCACTCAGACTGAGTAACGGCCAGGTATCCTGAGCACGCCACCATACCGGCTGATTGCACAGCGCCTGCAACAGGTGCACCGAGCGAATAGAGACCGGATCTTCTTCCCGCGACGCAATCAACCAGGCCGCCTGTAACCAATGACACAGAGCTTTCGACAACCGTGGACGCTGATGAAGGCGATGAGGCAGCCGCTCAATCGTTGTGAGCAGCGATTGCCACAGCGCGTCCATCGGCCATTCATAACGTCGGGCAATCACGACCATATCGCCTTCACCAGTTTCAAACAGTTTGAGCAGCCAGTGTTCTACCGTGATCTCAGCCTGTGCCCGTGTCTGGCAAAGCGCCGCCGCCGCGTCCAACGCCCGAGCACAATAGGGATTTAAGCGACGCAATAATGCAGTAGAGACTGTATCCATATCAAGTTCCGGTCATATCATGAGGTCAGGCCACTTCAAGCAGGGGATCACGTTTCGCCATAGCGACCGCACGGCTGAGACGCCTCCGTGATTGCTTGCCCAAACTGTGCCCGTTCCCGGGTAAAAAGTTGTCTGGTGGGATCTCCCACCGGATTTTGTATTGAACAGGCGCCGCAATCACGCCGCGCCTATTAGGTTAAATGGCAGCTATCCCGTCGGCATAGCCGCCGTCAGGGCATTACGCCTGATTGCGCTCATTCCACGCATCGGAGTGAATGATGTTGCCGTCTTTGTACGTCCAGGTAATTTTTTCGTAGCGGAACTCCACACGTTCCAGATGGTTGTGCTTCTCTTTGGCCGGATCTTTGATGTCATGCATCAGCGGTGCCACTTTCACCACCTTCACGTTGTCCAGTTTAGTGGTGAAATATTCTTTCTCCTGACCGGCGTCATCAATTTGGTACCACTTGATTTCCGCCGATTTCAGGGTCTGGCCGGAGGTGACCGCTTTATACAAATACGGGGTGGATGCATCGACTTCTTTGGTGAACACCAGGGGGGCATGCACCCGGGTCCCGGTCAGCTTACCGGTGTTGTTGTCCGTCGGGATATGCAATGCATGTTCCAGCGCCACAATTTCGATGCTGCCTTCCCGGTTCTGCACATCGACAGACCCTTTGATGTCGGCACCGCCGTCATCTTTCAACCATAAATAAGCGGGGATCGCCATAATATTACTCCTGTTGTTGTTGATGTAATGTCGCCTGTATCGGCGACGTTGGTGAAAAAACGGACACATGTTGCGGTCGCTGACAGGCGACTGCATGGGGTATCAGATGGATTTCAACCCTGCGGTTGGCCGCTCGCCCCGCCGTAGTGGTGTTGGAAGCGATCGGCTGCGTTGCGCCCTCGCCTTGTACGACGACACACGCGGGTGGTATATCACTGGTATGTAAGATCCAGTCGCGTACCGCGTCTGCCCGCGCCAGTGACAGCGCTTGGTTTTTCACGGCATCGCCGGTAGAGTCGGTATGGCCAGTGATAATAATCAGCCAGCCCGGTTTAGCGCGGATGTCGATCAGCGCGTTGATTAACACGTTGGTCGAACCGGCTTTCAGTTTCGCCTGACCCACATCAAACAGGGCCAGGCTATTCAGGCGGATTGTCTGTGGTACCGAAGGCGTCACCGGTTTTTTCACCGGAGGGGCAACGGGGTAACTCGCCAGAATAGCCTGCAACGGTAAACGTAACCGTTCGCCCTGATACAGCCCTAATCCCAGACGCCACGGCACACCGTCACGGTAATATCCTTCAAGCTGTCTGGCATCAGCCCGCAGGACTGCCACTGACTGGGGTTGGTCCCCCTCGGTCATGGCAACAGCAGAGTCGGGCCGCAAGTCATGCTCCACCCGACGCAATAACTGGCGGTTATGCCAGGCTGAACACCCCAACGCCGTCACCCCGGCCAGCAAAAATAGCCCCAATGCCCAGCTTTGTGCCCGCTGGACGGGCGTCAGTACCATGCCCACCGGCAATAGGCGTAATACCCGGTCGGGGAAAGGCAGTGCCGAAACAGATGCCTCCGTCTCCGGCAAGGTAAACGGGTCGCCCGCCCCCTTTAGCGCAGTTCGGGTTTGCCACCATTGTTGCCATACGTGGCCGGTTAACCGATGAGGTAACGTCGGCACAAACGTCAGCACCATGGCCAGTGGCGGACAAGGCGGCAACCCCGCCTCCGGCATCAGACAAACCGGGAGGACGTATTCCTTCATCCAGTCAGCCCAGCCGGTCAATTCAACCCCGCGCTGAAAACATACCATCTGTTCTGCCACCGTGCCCTGCTTCAGCCAGTTCGCTAACGGCTGAAAAGCGGCTTTCTCATGCCAGACCGTCACGGTGGGGTGTCCCGCCAGCCACTCAAACCACGGCGGATCAACTTGTTGCGCAGTCCCAGCTAAATAACCTGCCAGCAGTAACGGCAGGGGGATACGCTGCCGCTGCCGCACCTGAGCCAACTGCCAACGCAGCTCTCGCACCCGACCAGCCAGGACTGCCGCATCGCAGTATTGCTGCGGGTTGATTATCGTCATGACGCTCAGCTGCCCACCCCAGGAGGGCCGGACAGCCAGTAAACTGTCCACCGCGTCAGACAGCGACATCCCGGACGGTAAGCTCAACCAGCAGCCTTGGGGTGTCTGACGTAGACATTCATCACCAAACAGGCTGTCCTGAACGTCACTGTATACCAGCACCACCGGATGACGGTCGCGTTCCGGAGGCAGCAACGCCGACAGGCTGTCATCGGTTACTGTCAACCGGCGGCGTCCGGTATAAAATCCCCCTGCCAGCGTGAAGAGCACGATAATAACCCCGCCCCCCCACTGGCCTGCGGACGATAAGGGCAGCCATATCAGACAGAGCAACAGTGCCAGCCCGGTGCCCCATCCCCACAGCAACCGCTGCAACATGATACTCATCGTATTGGTCCCGGTAACAATGTCGCCAAATATTGACTCAATCCCCACCAAACCCCCGCCAGCAACAGCACCGTCACGACCAGCCGGCGACTCATCGCATGTCGCAAGCCACCGGACTGGGGCACCGGGCCCAACAGAGGTAACGGTGCCGCACCCAACGGTGCCACCTGCTCACTTAAGCGGGTGATCAGTTGTTCACGAACCTGGGGCGTCTCTTCCCGACCATCGCCTTCGAACCCCAACAGCAGCACCCGATGGAAACAGGTCAGCACTACCTTATCCGGGGCCGGTTCATGCAATACCGTGCGGATCCGCGCATACAATTGGTTACCCGCCTCAGCGGTATCAAAGAAATGCAACTGCAACGAGGTGGCACGCCAGGCGGTATACCCTTCATCCGGCTCTCGCTTTCGCTTCAATATGGTTTCATCCAGCAAAGCACACAGGGCATAACTGATGTGCGCTATCGCGGACTCACTGAGGTCGGCATCACGCAGCCCCTGCTGTACCCGTTCTATCTCATCGATACAATGTCGCCATACCGTGTCGCCCTGCTCCACGGCCACCCCCTGACACAATGCCGTCACCAGCAGATAACAGTTTTGCAGCAGGCCATCGATATCCGGTTGCGGTTTTTGAGTGGGTAAATGTAATGTGTTCATGACCGCAGTACCGCAAACAGTTCAAGTTGAATATCGCCCAGTATGCCGGGCACGTAAAAGGCACAGGTTTCCGCGGCCAGCATAGCTTTGGCGGCCGGATGGGTCAGGTCGAGAGCAAAATATTGATTCTCCAGCCGTAACGGGACCGCTGCCGGCACATGACTGAGAGCCACTAAAGGAATCCCCGTCAGCGCTCGGTTGATCATCCGGTCAACCTCATCTGGTGCCCCGGCTTTACACAACAGCGGAAACCGGGTTTGTAACTGATGCGCCGGCATTGATGAACGAACGGAGAGATAAAAATCCGCGGCTTCACGCAGGCGGGCATCATGTAAGGTCGCCAGCCACTGCTGTTCTCCCGGTTTCGTCAGTTCAATCGCGACCATCCGCGACGGCAGACTGGCTTCGAACAACTTACTCAGCAAATCAAACAACGGCGGGAACACCGCCGTCAGGTTATCGTGCTGATAACGGGGGATCACCCCAGCGTCATGGTCCAGCGAGAAGGTCAGCAAACTGCCCGCCAGTTTTACCGTTTCACGGTAGAACAGTTCGGGATGCACATCGGCGTGCGCAAAAAAATCACTCAGTACCGGCTCATAACTGTTCAGCGCATTGAGCAGCCAGAATAACGAGACATCGGCTACCGCAAAATCCGCCATCCGCTCATTACTTTCACGGCGCATCCCCATCAACCGGGTCTGTTTGGCCCGCAGTTGGGTCAGCAACCGGTCAAGCCGGTTCATCAACCCGGTATGAGCACCAACACGCAGTAATGGCGGCACAAATTGCGTATCGAAGACCCAGTTACCCTGGGCGTCACGCAATAAACGGGCGACGGGACAGGTGAGATACTGGCCGTTTTCCATCCCGTCAAAACGCAGCGACACGGCATAACGGGCCACCGCCATGGATTCGCTGAGGTCACTGAATTCGTCCTGTACCGGGACCCACGCCTGCTGGTAGCGTACCGGGCGGTCAGCTTGTTCATCCGGTTTAAGACAATTCCCCCCGTTAGCATAAGTTTGCGGCAAGGCCAATAACACCGTGGCCTGTTGCGTATCGGTCGGCAGAACTGCGGTCAGTTTCAGCGCCGGCGGCAATCGATCGGCCCGATCGGTATCTATCAGCGAACCATCGGCAAAACGCACACACAAGTGATCCGCTTTTAGCTGTCCCAGAGCCAATGCCTCTTTATCAAACGCAGCGGTCAGCACGCCCCAGGGATGCACCAGCCCCAAACGGGCGATACAGTCGTTAGTATAGGCCTCCCAGCGGGCCTGCTGCTGAAACTGTTGTGGCGACAAAATGGTCCCCGTCACCCAGAGCGGGCGTGAAATTTTCATTAGGTTTACCCTTTGGCTTTCGGCATCTGAGAAACCAGAGACAGATTGACATCCAGTCCTTCGACCTGAAAATGCGGCACCGCATACAACCTGACCCGGAAGAACCCCGGATTGTCCTCAATATCTTCAACCATCACCCGCGCTTCACGTAGCGGATGAGAGGCCTGTAAATCGTCAGACGGATCAGTCATCTCCGTCACCAGCGTGTTGATCCAGTGGTTCAATTCAATTTCAAGCAGACGCCGGTCCTTGGTGGTGCCGATGTTCTCCCGCTGGATCAGCTTCAGGTAATGGGCAATGCGGGACAGCAGGAAGATATACGGCAGACGGGCATTGATACGGCTGTTGGCCGTGGCTTCACCGGTGTCGTACACCGCCGGTTTCTGCGTTGAGTTAGCCGAAAAGAAACAGGCGTAATCGCGGTTTTTGTAGTAAGAGAGCGGAATAAAGCCCAGATTAGCGAATTCAAACTCGCGGGTTTCCGGGATCATCACTTCCGAGGGAATTTTAACCTGACTGCCGGTCCCCAGATCGTAGAGATGGATCGGCAAGTCAGTCACCGCACCACCGGCCTTTGGCCCGCGGATCTGCACACACCAGCCATTGTTAACAAAGCTTTTCATCATGTTGGCCGCAAACGCAAACGCGGCATTGGTCCACAAATATTTGTTGTGATCCGGCCCTTTCACCTGTTCGACATAATTAAACGTTCGCACCGGCACGGTATCCGGGCCATACGGCAGACGCCCCAGCACCCGCGGTAATGTCAGGCCGATATAACGGGCATCGTCGCTGTCACGGAAGGATTTCCACTTGATGTATTCGGCACGGTCAAAGTAGTTACCGATGTCTTTAATGGCCGCGACTTCCGCCATCGTGTCTTTGCCGAAGAACGCCGGACCGGCGGCGGCAATAAAGGGCATATGCGCCGCCGCGGCCACTTTAGCAATGTTCCGTAACAGGGCAATATCCTGCGCCCCTGCGCCAAATTCATAATTGGCAATCACCGATCCGACAGGTTCGCCACCCGGTGTATCGTATTCCTGAATGTAAGTATGGCGATAGAAACCGCTTTGGATAATTTCCGGCGCGTCGTCAAAATCCTGCTGCAAATCCGCCTTAGCCACATCCAGCACTTCAATTCTGACGTTTTGGCGAAAATCGGTCCGATCAACCAGAAATTTCAGGCCCCGCCAGGCCGATTCCACTTGCTGGAATGCCGGGTGATGTAGCACCACATCCAGTTGACGACTGATTTGACTGTCCAGCGCACCGATATGATGATCCAACAAGGTTTTGTCCAGCCGCTTAACTTTTTGAGCTGATGCTTTCAGCAGCGTCAGAAAAACACTGACCGCCGCGGTCACGCGCTCATCCGTCGTCACATCGGCCAGGGCATCGTTGTTTTGAAAGCGGTCGATGTCGCCCAGTTGTTCGACCGGCTGTAAATTAATTTTTTCAAACAACGCGGAATAAATCCCGCCTTCACTGTGGGTTGTGGTAGTCACAGCCGCAGTAGTTTGCTCTTGTACCGTCATTCGTCTCTCCTGACTTAAATTTTATAAAAACAGGCTGATAATCAGTCTGCCTGCGGGGCCAGCGCCGCCAGCTCTGCCCGTAATTCGTCGCTCAGCAGGTCATCCTGGAGGATATGTTCCAACTCCCGGCGAAAAGTGGCATTGTCGAGCAGGTTAGATTTCAGGTCGCGTAACAAATTACGCATCGCCAGCAATGCCCGCAGTGGGGGAATTTGGCGGGCGACGTGCTCCGGCTCGAAATCTTTTATTTGTCGGAAAGCCAGCGCGATATTCGTCTCACTTCCGTCGCCGGCCAGGGTATTTTCAACCGTCAGATTCATCGTGGGGCTAAATTCAGCCAATACCCGGTCAAAATTGTTTTTGTTTATATCCACCTTTTCTCTTTCCGAAAGGGGACGCTGTTCCTGACCATGGCTGTAATCGCCCATCACTAATAATTTCAGCGGTAACTCGACTTTTTTCTGTGCCCCCCCGGTATGTAAATCCAATTTAATATTAATCCGCGCTTTGGGGATTTCGTTTTGAAAGCTCTGTGCCACAAGCGGCTCCTCAATAATAAAAAAGAACTCTATAACCTGAGTCAGGCCATAATGAATTTCAGGAAGATAAAACCGGTTTCAGGTATTTCAGGACAGGCCGTTAACCGAGCAGAAAATAAGAGAACACCGACAAGACCACCACCATAAATAAAGATATTTATCGGACAGGCCATTTCCTAACCAGGGTGATTTTCTAAACTGTCTTTTAAAAAAGCAAGATATTTTTTTAAAAAAAGCACTTTTTGTTTAGCGCTTATCAGAGAAAAAACTCGCCAAAGTAGATAAATAACAGACAATATATTAACAAAACCTAAACGAGATGATATTTTTTGCAAAAAAGATAGTATTTATTTTCATAAGGTGATAGCGGCTTATCTATTTTGTTGTCATTAGGGTTATTCAGCACGATAGCGATCGGTTATATTTTTTAAATTTATACTATGTTTTCAATTCACTAAATAATCAATACATCGTGCCTGATGGGATGGGTGAAAAAGAGAATGGTTATCAGTCATATTATGCGAATGAGAATACATTTAATTAAGCCGCATCATATCGATTATATTATGGGATAACTCGTTTATTCATTCTCGCTTTTATAGAATAGATAAGTATGGTGATGAAAAAGTCCTATCCTGTGAAATAAAACCGGAATCCTTTTTTGCTATTTTTGATGATGGAGACGATGATTTATTTTCGGGTACACAATCATAATAACGCTCATTTGAACAAGTCACGGGTAAACGAAATATTGTTATGTGGCGTATTACCAACTCAGTTGAGAGCATAAAAACTGTGGGGCAATCATTTAAATGCTCTCCTCGGACGGCCGTTCTGAATGGCGAGCTAAAGTCACAATTTGAGCGTTGGTATCCCGGCACCAGAATTAATGAGCTAGCCGGAGTACAGTTGATGGCTCTACAGCGGCATAAACGCCTATGTAGTGTGCCCCACACAATTTCATGCTCTCGATTTAGACTTCCAGATCTGATACTATCGTTTTAGCGTACACTTTTTCAGTTCTGAAATGCACCAGCCTTAAAATTTGATTTATTAGAGGATATAAATCGTCATCTTTAGAAATTAAAGATGCTAAAATGTAGCATGCTCGCCCGATGTCTCTTGCTTCAATAATAAGATCTAGAAGATCTATTTTAATAGTGTTATCATGTTTAGTTGCCATAATAAGCATCCACGTTACGAGTTTGGTTTATGTGGTAGATAGGGGCATATGGTCAGACATATGCCCCTATCGTATATCTACAACCTACTTCTCATTATGAATCATTAAGTTGATTGGCATAAATTTTTGCTAAAACTGCGGATAGTCTAAGCCCATCAATTAGCTTATTATCATTTGAATGATTTTCATATATTTTTATTTCTTCAAGTATATTTAATGCAAAATTATTAACAGCGTCAGATTGTATTTTATTATATATAAAACGTGTATCAATGTCGCTTAGAATATAATCTTTTTTATTTGATTTTGTTGTTTTCTGAATGATAATGCCCCAGCATATATTTTCAACTCCACTATCCCAACCATCGTCTCTAGAGCAATCTCTATATAAATCTATTTCTTTATTCGTTACTAAAATTGCTTCTTCACTAAATTTATATCTATTAAATCCAATTTCTGGGCTATATGAAAAATAACCGGCACCGGTGGCAAGACTTAACGCAATTATTTTTTTCAAATTATGATCATTTCTGTCAGTCATTTAAATTACCTATTTGTTTATTAAAAACATGTACAAGTATGGGAATGAAAGATTATTTTTAGATCGGACAGAGGATAAATTTGAATTGGTACATGATTGAAAACTCCATTCAGTTCTGTGATTTTCTTACCACCTTAAGTTCTCACGCTCAAGGTGGCAACCCAAACGGGGGTGAGAAACCGGCCTGAATGGTACCGGCCAGCCCAAAGGCTGCCCCGCCTGAGTCACCATAACTCTGATGTTGTCAGGCTGCGCAAAAAAAACACGCGTTGGCGTGTGGTGTAGTTTGCGCCATTCAGGATAGTCGGATTCTCACGTCCGGTTACAGATTTTGCTGCAACAGAAGTACCCTACATTGAACGATGATTATCGTCAATAAAAAATTTAATTTCGAGAATGGGTAGTTATTTTTGCTCTTGCCTTAGATATGTTATATATCTAATTTTTCAGGTAGTGTCCCTGCCGCATTTAATTCACAATAACGAACTTGTGACTCAATCAGGTTTAACGCAGCAATCAAGCTTATCCTTGTTGGTAATATTTCGAGAGCATAAAAAACTGTGGGGCACTTTAATTCAGTTTGCGATAGAATGGGTCACTAAATGTACGTATCAGGCAGCTCACCATGAAATCCTATGTCGTTAGAGTGGCACTTCGGGGTGTCAGTTCTATCGTCTGGCGTCGTTTTAGGTTATCAAATGAAACGTCTTTAGCAACTTTTCACTATCTCATTCAGATCGCTCAAGGATGGCATGATGATCACCTTCATCAATTTTGCTTCTGATATTTTCAGTTTAGTGAACTGTACTTGTCTGAAAAAATTAGGCTCTGACGAATGAGTTAACTCTGCCCGTATCCGGGGAATAATTTTGCCTAATACACTCATAAGCCACTCATATTTAATTAAAAAATAGTCGTTATGGTTTGAGGCGTCAACGGAACGAATACATCTACCTCCGCACAGACTTATCTTGAGTATACGCCTATGGGAGCTGAGTTTAAGTGATAATCAGGTTACCCTATGGGAGCAGCGACAGGCGTTGATAAAGCTTCGTCAACTCGGGCAAGAACAGGTGAATGAATCGATATTGTTCCGCATGATCAAGCAAATGCGTGAGATCGTCACTACGGCACAGAAAGCGACACGCAAAACCCGTCGTGATGCAGAACGACGCCAGCACCTCAAGCTGTCGCTTCCACCAAATAAGTCCGTTCTGCCAAAAATAGAGATAACTGACCAACAGACAAAAAATCAGCCTTTGACCAAACCATTTGATCAAATAGAGGAGTGGTAGCTGTGGACGAATATCCTATCATTGATTTATCCCATCTGTTGCCAGCTGTACAAGGGCTGGCTCAGTTGCCAACAGCCGAGTGTATTCAGCGTATCCGCGCTGATCGCTGGATAGGCTATCCACGAGCGCTTGATGCATTGAACCGGTTGAAAACCCTGTATACTTGGCCTAATAAGCAGCGCATGCCTAATCTGTTGCTGATTGGCCCAACCAACAATGGCAAGTCGATGGTCATAGAAAAGTTCCGGCGTACCCATCCGGCCAGCTATGACGACAACCAAGAGTACATTCCAGTATTGGTTGTGCAGAAGATGCCGTCTGAACCCTCAGTGATCCGCTTCTACGTCGCGTTGCTCATCGCAATAGGCGCACCATTACGGCCCGCCCCCGACTACCAGAAATGGAACAATTGGCACTAACATTGTTACGTAAGGTTGGCGTTCGCCTGTTAGTGATAGACGAGCTGCACAACATTCTAGCGGGTAACAGCGTAAATCGGCGAGAATTTCTCAACTTATTGCGCTTTCTTGGCAACGAACTGAGTATTCCCCTGATTGGTGTTGGTACACACGATGCTTATTTAGCGATAAACTGGACTCTATAAAGGTATTGTTACGGAGAACCGATATCAACAGCATTTGTTGAATTAACCGTAAATGAAGTGATAGAAAAGCGGATGGCGAAAAAACAGCAAATGCAATGGAGTCAGCAAGGTGCTCATTATCTCTTACAAACACGGGTAGCGGTATTAAATGAAGAGCTTGAAAGTTTATTTCATCGTTGGTATCCCAAATTGAAGAATACAGAGATAGAGGCTCTAGCTGCGTAAAAATACCCCATAGATTTTATGTTCTCGACATTATAGGGTTCTTAAAGAATTTATAGTGCGTTTTATGTCCTTTAATGCTTGTTCGTATTCCTGATTTTTTTCTTTTAGTGTAATAATCAGACTATTCTCAAACCCATCAGAAAAGTTATTTTTGTATAACATTAAAACTTGTTCGGCGAAAAAATCATCATCAATATAGAAATAACACTCTGGTACATTCAATATTTTAGCTATCTGACATGCTACTTCGTATGTCGGAAATACAGATCCTTTTTCATATCTGCTGATTTTTTTTCGTGCTTGTTCTGAATCAATGATTCCTAATGCTTCTCCAACTGCTCGTTGAGATAGATTTTGTGCTTTTCGTGCCGCTATCAATCGCTGTGGCTTCATATGTAAAAAATATAAGTGGTTTCTATGGTTTCATCTTGACTATTTTTTACCACTGTTTCAGAATGCGTGGCAGGCGCACAACATGACCCCTGGGGTCATATTATGAACCTATTTAATGAACTATCATCATGTAGATGTATTTTCCTAAAACCATTTTATCACCAGGGAATAAATAATATTTACAAAAGTTATTATAACAATAAATAACCATTAAATAGAAGGAAGGATCGTTGTGAAAACTAATTTAAATCAAGACTGGCATCCTGCTGAGATCATTTGTGAGTTGAAAAAACGAGGAACAACTCTTTCAGCCGTTTCCCGTAAAGCCGGTTTAGCACCAAGTACATTAAGCAACGCATTACATCGTCCGTGGCCAAAAGGAGAAGCATTGATTGCTGTTGAATTAGGTTTGCATCCATCCGATATTTGGCCATCACGTCGTGAAAAAAATGGAAAGAGGTGGGTTTAAGCCAATGGTGCTAACAATATTCAAGCGTCATTATTAACCAAAAAACAAAATAATTGCCAGCTATTGTATTATACAATGCAATAGCTAATACCAATCTTTGAGTATCGCGTTGGTAATTCATCATAATCCTATAAAGAACTAAAATTAACGAAGAGGATATTTCACATCTTTTAATTCCTCTGATAGAGGGGTTATCGGGTCGCGTAGGGGGGAAGTTCCCTTGCGCGACCCGATAACCCCCACCAAAGCAAACGGATACTTTACCGCTGGTTCAACCGGAAAGGTGGGCGTCGGGGAGTCACGTGGGAAAAGCTGATTCTGATCCTGAAACTGCTGGGTTATCCATCTCGTTGGAGAACTTATTCAATGTTCAGTTCTTGCTGAATATGTGTTGGGGACACTGATCTGTCGGGAGCCGGATGCGGTAGTTCCGCACGTCCGGTTCTGAGGAGGGGTCTGCTCAGGTGACTGGGCAGGTCTACTCACCCTGGACCCGCTAAAAACATCAACCGACCACAACTACCCTAAAAAATTAGGGGATATTGCCGTTACTCGGTTATAAGCAAGACCTAAAATTGATATATAAATCACATTTTCACACTTCATGAAACCGGTTACATGAACAGCAAACTTATCTCACATTCCACCTAAACTGGATTTGTTACTCTATTGTAACAAACAATTCAAAACTGGAGTTTGAACTTTATGATTAAGAACAATCTTAATCTGGGACCACTCATGCTATTGAAATCATAGCAATACTATAACTTCCAATTATGAGGGAGTCATTCCCTATAGAACGAATAGCTATTCTTACTGATTGTTGAAAGACTTTTCTACTTATATTCAATAATTATTGAAGGTCATATATGAGTCAAATTACTCCTCAGTTAACAAATATGTGGGATAGAAGTCATGAATCATGGTTTGTAAAAGATAAGAAATTTCGTTTTATATATGCAAACAAAGTATTTATTAAACTAAGTAAGTTACCTGAACACTTTAATGTCACAGGATATACTGCCAAAGAATTACCTACACCGTTTGATCATCTTGTTCACCTTTTTGAAGAACATGACCGTAAGGTCTTACAGACTATGCAACGAATATCATCTGTTGGGGCTTATCTTCAAAGCGACGGCCAACAACTTAATCCCTATTTTTGTGAAAAATACCCGTTAATAGATGAAAAGAATCACTGTATTGGAATAATTTGTCACATTAAAGAAATTAATCATTTTTCAGTCCACCATTATATTAAAAATGATACATCTATGTTTGTTAAGCTCAGACCCCCTAATAATATATTGACAGAAAAAGAATGGATAATAATATTTTTATTCTGCCGCGGCATCAGTAATCAATGTATTGCTCATGAAATGAAAATTTCATGCCGTACCGTGGAAAAGTACTTCCAAGATATCTATGAGAAATTATCAATCGGATCAATTATTGAGTTGAAACTATTTTGCGAAGAAAATAATTATAATTTATATATTCCACCAAAATACTTTAAATCCATGAACCATTTTTTGCTGGATTAAGAATGATGCCTGTGCTCTATATTATTCTATTAATTGGGATATGATTTATTTTACATAACTGCTGAGGAGAAAGCATGACTACTATGAAAGACGTAGCATATCAAGCTGGAGTATCCGTAGCCACTGTAAGCCGCGTCATCAACAGCACGGCTTACGTTGAACCAGGCACCCGTGAGCGTGTAGAAAAAGCCATGCGTGAGCTCAATTATCACCGTAATTTTGCCGCACTTGCATTGGCAAAACGATGCGGGAATATGTTGGGTTTACTCACTGGTAATCTGGCTGATCCTTTTTTTTCCCTTTTGGCGCGCGGGGTTGAAAAAATTGCCCGACAGGAAAAGGTCAAGTTGATGGTTTGTAGTGGAGGACATCAAGCTGAACTTGAGAGATCGGCCTTAGATTTTTTAATTAACCAAGGATGTGAAGCAATAGTAGCGCATGTTAGTAGAATGAGTGATCTAGACGTATTACGTTATGCCGCTCATACGCCAGGATTAGTGATTATTAATCGATATTTCCCTGCTATCTCCAACCGGTGTATCTGGTTGGATAATGTCAGTGCCTCTCAGACTGCTACCCTCTATCTTCTTCAAAATGGTCATCGAAAAATTGCTTGTGTAACAGCAGATCTACCAATTGATGACAGAAGGCTCCGTTTGGAGGGATATTATGCCGCAATGACTAATGCGGGTATCACCGTACCTGGCGACTGGATTATTAACGTTCCATTCAACGAAAAAGGGGGCGAATTGGCAGCAGAAAAGCTCTTAGACAGCAGCATCGGCTTTACTGCGGCGGTAACATTTAACGATGTTATGGCTGCCGGTATGATGCGATCCCTACATCAACGGAAAATCAAATTACCGGAGCAACTGTCGATCGTTGGGTTTGATGATATCGTCCCGGCCCGATATCTTTATCCTGCCTTAACTACCGTTCACAACCCAATAGAAAGCATGGCTCAGAGGGCCGCTAATCTGGCATTGCAGCTCAGTACCAAAAAAGAAGTGGCTCCACAAATGAATATGTTCTCAGCCGAACTTGTCATCAGAGATTCCGTTTTTCTGATGGAGTAATAAAAAGCATCGCACATAAGCATAAAAGTGACATACAGATATATTTCACATCTTATGAAACCAATGACATGAACCAGTAATATCTGTCACATCTCATTCAAAATAAATTCATTATTCTATTTCAACAACTCATCTAAAACCGGAGTTTTAATATGGATGATAAGAAAAAGCTTAATCTGGGACTCTCTATATTGCCAATCGCAGCAATGCTCTTACTATTGGTTATTGGGTACGGGCAACTGAATTTGCGCATCGAATCTCTATTGCTCATATCAGCGGGAATAGCAGCGACCTTAGCATACTGGCAGGGTTATCGCTGGAATGACATTATTGATTCCATTGTGGCAAAACTAGCCAAAGCGATGCCGGTGATCATGATACTGATCTGCGTAGGCGGGTTAATTGGGACCTGGATGTTCAGCGGAACCATACCGTATATGGTGTATTGGGGGTTAAAGCTGATTACCCCTCAATACATACTTATTGCTGCTTTCTTTATCACGAGCGTTATCTCAGTCTGTACCGGTACGTCATGGGGGGCAGCCGGAACAGTTGGCGTAGCGCTAATGGGCGTCGCCGCTGGCCTCGATGTGTCTCTGGCGGCAGCGGCGGGCGCGGTTGTTTCAGGCGCGTATTTTGGTGATAAAATTTCACCGTTATCTGACTCGACTAACTTCGCTGCCATCGTCGCCGATACCGATCTTTACAGTCATATTCAACATTTGATGTATACCACTATCCCTGGCTTTATTTTAGCCGCTATTGTTTATTTTATTGCGGGTCATACAAGCTTAACAGGGAGCGTGGCAACACCTGAAAAAATCACAGGTATCCTTCAATCTCTTGAAAGCCTGTATCACTTCAATTTATTACTGATTTTGCCACCAATACTGGTTTTGTGGGGAGCAATAACAAAACGTCCGGTGATACCCGTCATGCTGGCTGGCTGTGCATTGGCTATCGTGATCGGCATAGGTCTGCAAGGATTCACCCTTAAACAGGGCCTTAATGCGTTAATAGATGGCTTCAATCTCTCCATGTTCTCTGAGCAGGGGCACAACATCACTGGCGTCGTTAGCGACGTCCCACGTCTGCTCAATCGCGGTGGCATGTTCTCAATGATGAGCACCATCCTGCTGGTATTTTGTGCCTTCGCGTTTGCTGGCGCTTTAGCACTCACTGGTGCTTTGACCATTATCATTAACCGGCTTCTACAAGTTGTTCACACAACCGGGCAACTTATCGCTGCAACCCTGGCAACCACTATTCTGGTAACGGGTGCAACCTGTGACGGAAAGCTGGCTCTCCTCATCCCGGCAGAACTCTTTAAAAGTGCCTATCGCCGCATGGGACTGGATAATAAAAATCTGTCACGGACAATAGAAGACGGCTGTACCGTCATAGAACCGTTGATCCCCTGGACTTCTGCCGGCATTTATATGGCGACTACATTGGGTGTCAGTACGCTTGACCTACTGCCCTGGGCTATCCAGTGCTATGCTGCCGTCTTCCTGGCTCTCATCTATGGCTTTACCGGTTTTGGTATTGCAAGAGTCACACCGGCAACCCCCCTGAAGAATAAGGAAATTCAACATGAAACCGCGTGATTTCAATCAAATAATCGATCGCCACAATACGGGCTCTGTTAAGTGGGACTTTTTAGATCGTTACCTGCAATTGAGCCAAACTGATCTTCTGCCAATGTGGATTTCTGATTTCGATTTCCAATGTTCGGAAAAAATCCAGCAAGCACTACACACCCGAGTCAACCACGGCATTTTCGGTTATAGCGAACGCGACGATCACTATTACCAGGCAACAATAGACTGGTTTTCAAAACGTCATCAGTTGACCTTGCATCGCGACTGGTTCACGTCAATAGAAGGTGTCATTCCTGGACTGGCTTTACTGATCCAGATGCTGAGTAAACCGGGGGAAGGTGTCGTTGTGCAAGGACCCTATTATGCTTCATTCGCCAAAATTATTACTATGAACGGCAGGATGGTGATTGAAAACCCGCTTCTTGAAAGTCCTGAAGGTTATAAAATTGATTATAATCATCTGGAACAGATGTTGGAACAACACAGACCGCCTCTGCTATTGTTATGTAACCCACACAATCCTACTGGCCGATGCTGGGATCGCGACGAGTTGACCCGGCTATTGACGCTCTGTAAAAAGTACGGGGTAACGGTAATTTCCGATGAAATTTGGGCTGATTTGATTTTACCTGGGAAAACATTCACCTCGGTACTGCATCTGGGGAACGAATGGCATAGCAACGTCATTGCTGCCACCTCAGCAAGTAAAACATTTGGACTCTCATCACTTCGTATATCGAACTTTCTCATTCCCAATCCCGAACTTCGACATGCCTTTAAAGCGCGGCTGGATGCTCATGGACTGGATGTATTTAACGCGCTATCGATGACTGCGGCTACAGCCGCATATCAACATGGGGATGTATGGCTTGATGAACTACAACATTACCTGGCAGAAAACCGTTGCTGGTTCGGACAGGCTTTAACGTCTGCCGTTCCCTGGTGCCGAATGACTAAAGCGGAAGGTACATATCTGGCCTGGCTGGATTGTCGCGATTTGGGCTTAGATGATGACACCCTGCAACGGGCCTTACTACAAAAAGCCAAAATAGTCGTTTCAATGGGATGGAGTTTTGGCAATAAGGGGGAAGGGTTTATCAGAGTAAATTTAGGTTTTCCCCGCGAATACCTTGAAAAGGCAATAGCTGGTTTGGTTCAGGTGACATGATTAAAATAAAAAGGTATCCACGGAATTAGTAGAAATATAGGTGGATGTCAACACAAGATAAAAAATTAACGATTAATGTAGAAAAGGCATTCCAATGATAAATATCCTGAATTGGCCTGATTATATATTTTAATCAGAGCACGATAACAAAGCAGAGCGTTAATAGCTCTGCTTTTATTCTATTATCCTGCCTGAAGCTTTCCACAAGACATAAGATAAATTTCAGGTACTTAATCTCTTTTCATTATTATTTAGAATATCTACTTGGCCATATTTCGAAAGGCTCACAATCCAAAGCAGTAGCAATGATCCGCTCACCCTTAGGCCAGGGCCGGTGCAGCGGATTACTTAATGTGGATGATGCAAGCCCCTCTGCTCTTGAAACAGCAGATAATGACGTTCCCCGTTTTTTAAGTCCCGCAATAATATCTGCTGGGTGCCAGTCGATTTTTACAATCATTTCTTTCTTCTCTCCTCAGTTTGGTTATTCAAGGTGCTATATTCATACTCTCTTCAAATTGATATTTTTATGTTGTTACAGCTTTTTCCCTGAGTCCGCATTGGGCGGAATGCTAAAAAATGGCTGTACAAAAACATTAAACCCCGCCAAGTACAGCCAAATATTCTCCGAATAGGAAAATGTTACGTCTAACGACAAAAAGGTCATAAATGAACTTCAATTGTTCAAAAATGAACGTTAAATGTTCAGAAATGTTCTTTTGCGGATACTAAAATGTTTAAAAAGTTTAGTTATTTTTGTAAATGCTGTAAACGTATGAAATACTTTAACGAATGTCTTAAAAGAAGCTCTTCAGTTACGAGGAATGACACCAACAAAGTTAGCTCATTGGCTCATATTCCATATTTATGTGCAGATAAAGATGATGATCTATTTGCAATATCAATATCTCAAAATGACTTATTTGAGGAAGGGGCAACTATGGTTGTGAAATAACGTTTCATAATTCTGCTACACATAACCCTCTTCAACTCATTGTTATACATAGAATTATAAGTGACATAAGATGTAACACCATTTTGAAATCTTATTTAACAAGCAGGGAAAAAGAAACGGTTTTTTTCTTATTAAAGATTATTCAATTCACGTGTAGAAGAAAAACGTCTAAATGATCACGCCAGGTTCCGATTTGATACCAAATTTAAAAATTTTTATGTGACATATAGCAATATAATATCTCATATCTTTATAAAGAAATCCATCATAAAATTAATGAACATGCAGTCTTTGGCTGGATAATTGTTATACTATATTATATAGTTAAATTATTTTATGTATAACCAGAAAAAAATTCATTCAGATAATGACTTAATCATAATTAAGGAGTTACTATGTCAAATAATATCGATCAGCAATTAATTCATATGTGGGAAAAAAGTCATGAACCTTGTGGAGTTAAAGATCTGCAATCAAGGTTTATCTATGCTAATCCGGCTTTCTATCAACTGCTCAACTTGCCCGAAGATTTCGATATTACGGGGCTTTCATCAGGAGAATTACCCTCATCTATTGCAGAATATGAAAAAGAATATTACCGTCAGGATCAAAAAGTTATTCAAACTATGCAAAAAGTATCTTCAATGGAAACGCATCCATTTGGAGAAAATAAAACTCAGCAAACCTATATTTGTGACAAATATCCCCTTTGTGATGAAAAGGGGGATTGCATGGGGATTATTTTTCACATGTCCAAAATTAAAAACTTTTCTACGGCTTACTACTATGAAAGAACATCTCCGGTGACGCTGGAATTCACACCGCCTAACGATATACTGACGCAAACTGAGTGGGAAGTGCTCTTTTTGACTCTGCGCTCACTGGATGAAGAAAGTATCAGCGAAGCATTAATGATGAATACAGAGGATGTTGTTAATCATATTCAGTCAATTTACCGAAAATTCAATTTGCCCTTACATGCAGAATTAAAGGATTTCTGTAAAGAACATAAACTTGACCTCTATGTCCCTGAAAGATTTGTCACTATTGGCAGTAGAGAATTAAGCTGATTAATATCATTTAAACATAATAAGGAATGATGATATGAATAATAAAGTAATCATTTCCCCTCAAATCATTAACACAATGCAACAAAGTAATGAGCCCTGGGGGATCAAAGATAAAAATTCATGCTTTATTTATGGCAATCTGGCACTTAAACATCTTGAAAATCTGCCAGACTCATTTGATTACGAAGGGCGATATGATTATGAGCTTCCTTGGGATGGCGCTGAGTTTGCAAAAGAATTTGTTCTTCATGATCAAAGTGTAATGAAGAGCGAAACAACAGTCTGTTCGCTTGAAACACATATGTTTGGCAAAGATAAATTTTTATCATCTCATTTTTGTGAAAAATACCCACTATATAATGATGAAAACGAATGTGTCGGGATCATTTTCCACGGACGGGAAGCCCAGGATTTCTCATTAACCCGTCTATTTTATGGAAAACTCCCTGCATCTATTATGTTTCAGCCGCCAACTGATTTGTTTACGCAACGGGAGTGGGATGTCATTTTTCTCTCTTTACATAAAAATACCAGTAAACAAATTGGCAGAATATTAAACATTTCCTACCGTACTGTCGAACACTATACGGCACAAATATACAGAAAGGTTGGTGTTAAGTCTGCTCAGCAATTGGAGGAATACTGTCGCTTTAATGATTATGATCTTTATGTACCCGAAAGATTTTTACATCCTGAAAGCAGTATTTTGGTTTGAATCTCAAATTTTAGCGATGTTCACGACAGGAAGTGGCCGAACTGAGTTATCGTTATATGCTCGGTTTATCGGAAAAAGCGGGCATGATTTATTATGCGATGATCCCTTTACTGCCCGTTTTAAGGAAGAAACGGCAGTTAATATCCTTAATGACACCGGGTTTTGTTGCCGCTGAACTGGTCATTTGGTTCAACCAGAACAAGATTGCTCGACCCAGCTACACCACCCTGCAGAACCCGGTAAGCAAAGCGCTTTCCTTAACCGAATGCCATTGATGGGCGCAAGCTCCCAATTTGGTAATAACCAAGTCTAATACTACCTTAACTTTGTTTTTTTCTTGACTTCTTTTCGGTGCTCACTTCCTCTAATTTACTACTTCTTGATGATTGGTTACTATCCTGTATCTGTCTTACAACAGCAAGTAGTGATGCGTTTTGTACATGTTCGGCTTCCAACTGCCCAGAAATTTTAGCTATTTTTTCACGAGCTTCTATAGATTCACGCCTGACTGCATCGCAATCCATCTTCGCCTGTTCCAACAATTCAGCTTGGCGGGTAAAATCTTGTTCTACTTGTGTTCGATAATCAACGTATACTTGAGCATCAGTTGCGGCTCTTACTTTCAACTTTGTTAATTCCTCTCCAGCGGCTTTATGCTGTTCCGATACTGTTTTCACGACCAACTCTGTCTCTACTAACCGTTGTTGCCATTGAGCCCGCTCACGAGAATGTTGCTCAGATTCAATTTTGGCCGCTTGTTCTATCGCAGATAGCCGTTCTTTTAGCTGTGCCAGTTCTATTGTTTGATTTTTCACCTGCAATTGCGACTCACTTAAGCATTCCTCAAGATTATTTACCTTAGCATGAGACTCTTTCAGTTTGGCTTCCAGCTCATCAACTATTTGAGCCGCATCAGTCAATTCTCTCTCAGCCTGGGCTGTCTGTTCCTCCGCAACACGTGTAATATCAGCCACCCGACGTTCCGCAGCTTTAACCGCTTTATCATTCAGATCAATAGTTAACTGATTAATACGTTCGGTCAGCGACGCGGAAACCTGTTTAACTTCCTCAGCAACTTCAACGGGTAATTCTGCAACAGGTTCAGTAGCTATTACTGTCTGACAGGAAATAAACTCATCCCAGATTTGACGCAAACGGCTCGCATTTCCGCCACCTACTTTGCTTCTGAGCGCAAACCCGGTGACGTTACGTCCTTCCGCTTGTAAAGTTTTACCAGCTTCAATAATTATTTCAGGTTCAAATACCGCAGGACGCATTGCAATCTCCTCATTATATGCAACAAACAAACAAACAAACAAACAAACAAACAAACAAACAAACAAACAAACAAACAAACAAACAAACAAACAAACAAACAAACAAACAAATTGTGTGATACTGTCACTTACATTGTCAAGTCATAAATTCAACATAGGCCAAAATCATTACGCTGGATAAATGACAATAAGGTATACCCTTATGTCATAGCCTAAAGTGTTGTCATTTTCCCCTTGGATCATCACCTATCTGTCACATATATTATGATCATCACTTAAACGTCACAAATGGGTGAAAAATGTACATCCACGGTTACCTCCGAGCATCAACAAAAGAACAGGATGCTCTCCGAGCAAAAAATAGGATGAAAGCCTTTGTTGAAGCAAAAGGATTTCGGCTAGCAAGTTGGTACATCGAAAATGTATCCGGGGCATCACTTCAACGGCCAGAACTTTTACGACTGCTTGATGATGCCGCACCTGGTGACATTATTCTCATCGAGCAGGTTGATCGACTTTCACGCCTAGATGAAAAGGGCTGGCAAAAACTAAAGCATCTTATCCAAGAAAAACACCTTGTGGTTGTCAGTCTTGACCTCCCGACGAGCCATATGGCTCTTGCAACACATGCTGACGATGAGTTTACCCTTTCAATGCTTAAGGCTATTAATGGAATGATGCTTGATATGCTAGCCGCCATTGCTCGCAAAGACTATCAGGACCGTCGCCGGCGCCAAGAGGAAGGGATAGTTAAAGCCAAGGTGGCCGGTAAATTCCGGGGACGTCAGGCAGATCATCAATTGCATGAAAAAATCATAGAGCTTCGGGTTAAAAACAGACAGAGCATCCGTGATACTGCGAGGTTATGTGGTGTTTCAGAACGAACGGTTATACGCATTGTTAAACTCAAAGCATGACCCTGAGGCGTATATCTTTTGATGCGCCGGCAAGATCTTAACCGAATGCCATTGTTAGTTAAAGAACCCCTACAGGCAAAATCCAGCTAGGTATACAAGGGTCGCAAATGGCGGCGAACACGTCCCGCCAATTACCATCGGCTATTTGCAACAGGGCCTTATTTTTTTAACCACTCGCCTATATATTCAGCGGCATAGTATATTTTCCCAGTTTGTGAATAATCTGAATCGAGGTAACACCCATAAACTGGTCCTCTGAAACTCCATTTTCTACCACCTCTTAGGAAATTATCAGAAAATTTGTTTTCTGAATGAACAACCCACATAACAAGAGGGGAATCTGGATATACTTTTTGATCCTTAATCGAAAAAGACCCAGCAGGACAATAGTATTCCGTTCCAACTGCTAATGCAGTTCCTATTCCTCCTAATAATGTTAATGCTAATGTTCCGGCTTTTAATAAATTTTTGAACATAAATATTTCCCTCTAATGTTTTCAGATTTAATTTCATCCTTCATGCTAGTCACCTGAAATTTATTCATCAATTTCAACTTTCATTAGACATTATTCAGTTAATTGTTGAACCCGCTGTTCTCTGCCTTCTTAATCACCGACTTAATGAAGAAAATGATGGTTGAATATAGGAGAGCATGAAAAACTGTGGGGCATTTATGTGGCAAAGCAGCTAAAGAAGCCACTTTAACGTATAAGTATTCATGGGCCGATAATGGGTAATAGTCCGGTTGAGTTGCC
>NZ_JBHFKV010000033.1:0-58040 GCF_042879355.1 Photorhabdus sp. RM71S
GTAGCTGACCAACCTGGGAAAATCGGCCTGAAGATAGTGTTTAACATGCTGAATATAAAACGTTTTAAAATCACGATAATGGCTCATGTGGAATAAAATGAGTATCGTCATTGCTTCACTGAGAGAAAGGGAAGCTTCGCGGTGGCGTTTGAGCAAGCCATTTTCAATTAACTGTTGATACCAGAGAGGAATAAATTTTTGGCAAAAGTCATCGACGCAACAGTAAAGTTCTTCTAAATTAGACATGCCTGAGGATCTCCACGATTTTGTTTTCTTTGACAAAAACTTTGATCGTGCCTCAGGCACTTAGTTCCCTTCTTAAGCAAATCTCAGGTTAATTAAACCGCTTCCGGTATTGCAAGGTAAAATTGCTCCTGCGTTTGATCAGCCCGGAGGAGGAATTCAGATATTGCCGAATTTCCCTGAGAGAGTGAATGTTGATTGGCTTATAAAAAATGGATATGTAAAGGAAATAAAGAATGCTAACCATAAATGAAATACAGGAAAAAGTGTGGTCTTTAAGTGCTAAGATTAATGCACCTAAATCAATGTTGATAGTTTATGCAGAGCCTGTTGGTGATGGTTCTGCATATATAGTTATTGATAATAATCAATATCATATTATTTACTCTGAAAGAGGATATGAAATATTTAGACAAGCAACTGAAGATCCAAATGAGCTTCTATATTGGATTATGGAAAATGTAGCTAGCCAAATGGCATCTGAATACGAATTAAAAAACAGGAATGATGAAAGTAAAGATTTTCGTAGGGCTTATTTTGAAAAAGAGCTGGAAATATTAGGCGTATTAGATAAAAAGTGGGTATTAAGAGCCAAGAAAAAAATTGAAAAAATATTAGAAAGATCACCATACATAGACAATAGTGACAGACAATAATGCACTTAGCTTACCCAAAGGGATGGCGGATTACGGTCGGTCAGCATCAAGCCTGTCTACCGCTATGCTAAATAAAGGTAAATCTTCTCAAGAGATTTCAGCGGCATTGTCAAAACATGCCAAAGGGGATCACCCGGAAGGACAAGATCCGGTAAGAGGATTGTTAGTCGCTTGGGGGGCTGGAATGTCCACAGTAGCAGCACCACTGTTGCTACCATCAGGAGCAACTGTAGGAAGTATTTTTGCTGGAGGTGTAATTAGTGGAAAGGCCAACATTAGTAATCAGCTTACAAATGGTCCAGTGAACATGACTGATGCACTGATAGCTACTGGAACGGGGGCGGTAACGCAGGGCAAAGGGTTTTGGTTTACAGAAGTGGCGAGTATTACTGGTGCGTATGCAGGTGCTAAATTGCAAGGGAAAGATCCTTTGTCCCCTGCAATTGGTGCAGGTATTGGTAACGTAATAGATGCAAGGACCAGTAAAGTAGTTACTGATAAATTTAAACCTGTAGTATCAGGAACTGTTGCTGAAGTCATTGGTGCAGGTTCTGGTGCAATAAGCTCTGAAGTTGCGGGCAGTACAATAGAAGATAAGTTAAACAAAAACTGGAGTAAGAAATGAAATCTACAATTGTTTTTCCTGACTCTATCCACTATTGCATCGTTATTTATTACAACCTTACTTTATTGATGCATCCCGCAATTTAGTGCTTCATCGTGCCCACGTCACCGGCAGATCAGAAGAGACGACCCAGGAAATCGTGAAGATTATGGGGCGGGCAGGAATTGCGGCAGCGTCCGGAGTTGCAGGCGGAATTAGTAAAGCAGATGCAAAAGTTATCAATTCAGACCAAAGCCAGCAGGCTAATGCTGATAAAGGTGCCCAAGCGGAAGCCACGAAAACATCACATAGCCAAACTGGGAATGCAGCGAAAGGAACAACAGGTAATATATCGACATTTAACCCTAATGAAATCAGATTCTCTGATCCTAGGAGGGGACTTGAGCCTAAAACATGGGGAGAGGCAATCACCGGAAGGATAAATAAACAAACTGGCGGGTTTAGTAAGAGTAACCCCGATGGTTCCGATGAGCTTCCTAGAATTACTGGAAAATCAAAGGATTAATCCATTATGACATGTTACTTATATTCAATAGAAGAACTACCAGAAGGATTTAGTTTTCCATCTTCTTTATTTGGAAATAGTAAATAAAGAATCTATTTTGGATTTAGAACCTTGGTGGTTTTTATGCGAATTTGAAAAATTCGCTAAATACTGGTTGTCTGAAATGAAAGCGCAATATCCAGAGAGACAACTCGTGCCATTTGCAAAAGTATCTTATTCTGATGATATTGCTTGCTTTGATAGTTCTGATATCTCTGGTGATCCAAAAATATTTTTTATCCATGCTTTTGCGTCAACTGGATGGGAAGATAGAAGGAATCTTAATAATTTTGATGAGTAGCTAGAATTAGCAAAGGAAGAATCAGCCCGTTATAAAATAAAACAGGAAGCAGAGTAAAATGTGAGACTTTGCTAGTTAAAATTGTATAAACGACGTGAAGATCCCAGCCAACGCTGGGATCTTCCCTTTAGCCATCAACTGTTCTCAATAAGCCGGATAACCAAACAGCCCGTGCTCAATGCTGATCTGCACCGACTGCCCGGTCATAAAGCCCGCCTCTTCCAACCAGTTGCCCTTAAGATGCAGAAGAGAAAGACAAGGAACCTTACCAAAAATAAGAAAAAATCCGGTATAAACACTATATACCGGATTATCATATCAAGGTTAAATTATTCAAAACTTCTGACTATATCAGTATTACGATGTCTCCTCATCACAACTGATTGCCAGCGCCCTATTCAAAGCCTGAGCTAAAGCGGTTTTATTCTCATCATCCTCCAATAAACTAAAATGATCACCCGGTATCGCAATCAGCTCAAGCGAAGTATCAGACATTATCTTCGCCCAACCCAACGACGGTTCCATGTTCACTGACTCCGGTTTTTCATCCGTCATAAAAGAAATAGCGGGGGAAGGTTCTACCGCATAGAACTGATGCAGCGTTATTGCTAATGCTGGAGGCTCATAATCCGCAACTATTTGCGCGTAACACTCGATCTGCCCCCAACGTTTTGCGATCACATCCGCATGCAGATTTGCCGGATATAACGCTAATTCTTGTGCCGCTTCAATAAACTGCACAAAATTCAACTCATCGATTCGCCGGTATAACTCCGCAATCTCTTCCGAATACTCCTCCCCTGACTGTCGAGACAGTTCAATAAAGAACCGATATTTAGGTTGCATGATCTGTTCCCCTAAATAATGAGGCGCGGGCGCATCAATTAATCCCAGGAAATTGACCACTTCACCCGCATTCAAAAGCTGCTGAGCAACAGCATAAGCCAATATTCCACCAGAAGAGTAACCACATAGCCGATAAGGGCCTTCCGGTTGAACAGTCTTCATCAAGGTGATCATTCTCGCCGCCTGCTGCTCCATCGTTACCATCGGTTCTTCATTAATAGACGGCCAGGGCAGCGCATAAATCGGGTGGCCCGATGGGATACGTCGAGCCAGTCCGAAGACATAGGAGTAATCACCCATGCCACTAGGAACAAAAAACAGCGGCAGCCCTGTCCCATCAAGTCGTACCGATACAGCGCTGTTTTGCGGCTGAGACAGCAGATCTGAGGTAATTTTCGCAGCCAGTTCAGCCAACACCGGGAATTGGAACACAGCATTCAATGTGCAAACCAAACCCCGACCAGCAGCAAGATTTATCATTCGCATAGCAAACAGTGAATGGCCCCCCAACGTGAAGAAGTTGTCATACCGGCTTATTTGCTCAACCCCTAGCAACTCACACCAGATAGCCGCTAATGCAATTTCCGTTTCCCCTTGTGGCGCTTCATAAATCTGACGGGCAAACGCTTCATTGTCCGGGGCTGGCAAGGCCCGACGATCCAATTTACCGTTCGGCGTTAGCGGAAATGCATCCAGTCGCACAAAAGCTGATGGCACCATATAGTCAGGTAAAGCTACACTCAAGTGGGTACGCAGGTTATTGGCCAGCCCCTCATCCGCTGGCACCACGACATAGGCAATCAGACGCTTATCTTGCCCTTGCCCCAATGCCAATACTACTGATTCACTCACCGCCGGGTGTTCCACCAATCGAGCCTCAATTTCCCCCGGTTCAACGCGGAATCCTCGGATTTTTACCTGCTGGTCGTTGCGGCCCAGGAATTCCAAGCTGCCATCCGGCAGGTAGCAAGCTAAATCTCCGGTACGGTACATGCGCGCATCCGGTTGATCACTAAACGGATCCATCAGGAAACGTTCCGCCGTCAGCTCTGGGCGATTCAGATAACCCCGTGCTACACCAGCCCCTCCGACATACAATTCACCTGTTACCCCTAACGGCGCCGGCTGACCATATTTATCCAACAGATAGAGGGTTAAATCCGGAATACGCGTACCAATAGGACTGGTTATCTGTTCCACATCATGCGGATTCAGTTCCCGATAAGTCACATGAACCGTTGTCTCCGTGATACCGTACATATTCACCAACCGTGGTGATGTCTCTTCACGCAGGTGATACCACGGCCGTAACATACCCGGATCGAGGGCTTCTCCCCCAAAGATGATATAACGCAACTGGTCCGGTAATGGATTGGCAACATAACTGGCAATCAAGGCTTTAAAAGCGCTCGGCGTCTGATTCAACACCGTGACGCCATGCTGACATACGAATTGATGCAGCTCTTGAGGGGAGCGTGCGATCGCGTGCGGCACCAGAACCAGTTTAGCGCCATAGCGTAACGCTCCCCATAATTCCCATACCGAGAAGTCAAACGCAATGGAATGGAACAGGCACCAAACATCTTGCCGGGTAAAGTGATACCAGGATTCAGTCGCATCGAACAAACGCTGGATATTACGGTGCTCGACCATCACCCCCTTCGGCGTCCCCGTCGAACCCGAGGTGTAAATGACATAGGCCAGATGCTGTGCGGTTAATGCCGGTACCTGTGGGTTATCCTCCGGCTGATCAGGCAAGATATTAGGGTCGAGCACAGTCAGCGCAGTCAACATTTTCTCACCCAGCACACTCCGTCCGGTATCATCCGCCAGCACAATAGCCGGAGCGGCATCAGTCAGAATATGCGCCAGACGCTCCCCGGTATAGACCGGGTCCAACGGCACATAGGCCCCGCCGGCTTTCAGTATTGCCAATACCCCCACGACCATTGCCGGTGAACGTGACACACAAATCGCCACTCGCTGATCGGGCACGACACCCAATGCGATAAGCTGATGGGCCAACCGGTTAGCGCGGGTATTTAATTCAGCATAACTGAGAGTCTGATCTTCATGCACTAACGCTATCGCGTCAGGGGTTTGCTCCACTTGCTGTTCAAACAATTGATGAATACACAATGTCTCAGAATAGGCGGTTTCCGTCGCATTCCAAGTTTTCAGCAACAGTGTGCGTTCCGTTTCCGGCAGAATGCTCAATGTCCGTACCGGCGTTTCCGGAGCCTGTTCCAACGCGACTGCCAAACTCTCCAGTGCCTGTTGCATATAGCCGCATACCCGTTCCGGCTCAAACGGCTGGGCAACTTGAACGGTCAATCCCAAGGATTCACCAAAATCCTCCACCGACAGCACTAACGGATAATTGGTTCGCTCCTGCGCATCAAGAAATTCAATACCGTTTACAAGTTCATCCAACGTTGCTGAAAATGCATTATGCCGATAATTCAGCAAGCTACTAAAGAGAGGGATCTCACCTTGCACGCCACTGCAACGCTGAGCCAACGCCAGTGAAGCATGTTCGTGTTCCAGTAATCCGGCCAGCCGGGTATGGGCGGCCAGCACACTCCCCTGCACCGGCGTATCATCGATGTCCAGCCTCAGCGGCAAGGTATTGATAAACAGCCCCATTCCGTTGTCAGCCCCTTCTCCCGCCGCCATGCGCCCAAACAGCACGGTGCCGAACACCACTTGCTCTTGATCGCTGGTATGCGACAACACCTGTGCCCAAGCCAAATGACACAACGCCGCCAGACTGACCCCCAAACGCCGGGCTTGACCACGCAGACGGTCATTCAATTCAGGCGCCAGCATCCAGTGAGATTCCGTTACCTGTGAACCATCACGATGCACCTCCGTCAATCCGAATGGCAACGTGGGTTCATCCACCTCCGCCAACATCTCGGTAAAGAAACGGGTATGTTCCTCCTCACTCATCCCCAACCGGGCTTCAGCCACTAAATTACGGAAAGAGACCGGGGAAGTCAGGCTGTCTTCTCGTTCGGCAAGATACGCCTGAACCTCGCCGTTCATCACGTCCAACGTGGTATGGTCGCCAATCAGATGATGCAACAATTGCAGTACAATCCAACGACCATCAGTCTCCCGCGCCACCACAAACCGCATCAGCGGTGCTTGGTTCAGGTCAAGACGATAACGACGAGGATTAAAACGTTGAGCCAGTTGTTCACAAATCGGTCCATCCGCTGGGTCTAAATCCAATTCAGTCACCGATAAAGGTGCCTGACGCCAGACCACCTGAGCCGGCACAGACAACTCTTGCCAGATAAAGGCGGTACGCAGAATATCGTGACGATCAACCACCTGTTGCACCGCCGCCAGATAACGGTCTAGCAGAGTCCGATCAGCGAAGACCATCTGGCCGGCTAACAAATAGGGATCGCCTTCGTTTGCCAGTAAGTGGTGGAACAAAATACCGTCCTGCAACGGCGATAGGGCATAGATATCCTGAATATTGCTCACCCCGCCCGGCACTTGCCTGACGATGCGGTCAATGTCGGCTTGAGTCAAATCAATCAGCGGCAACATCGCCGGCGTCAACGCTGTCGTTGTCGGCGTAATAACGTTAGGCGGTACGATCACAGCTTGATGCTGCCCTAACGTTTGCGCCAAGTCTGACAGCATCGGCGACTGGAACAGATCACGCGCCGTCAGCGACAATCCCAAGTGACGCAGGCGTTCAACCATCCGTATCGCGAGCAACGAATGCCCCCCTAGGGCAAAAAAGCTGTCATATCGACTTATCTTCTCAATGCCCAGTAATTCACGCCAAATTGCCGCCAGCGCGATTTCTGTTTCTCCCTGAGGCGCAGCGTAAACTTGGTGGACAAAGGCGTCATTGTCCGGTGCCGGCAACGCTTGATGATCCAACTTACCGTTAGCCGTCAATGGAAAAGCGTCCAGCCGTACAAAAGCTGACGGCACCATATAGTCAGGCAAAATAGCATTCAGATGAGCACGCAAGTTGTTCACCAGCCCCTTATCCGCAGGCGCCGACACATAGGCCACCAGCCGTTTCTCCTGCCCTTCGCCGCGTGCCAACACCGCCGCTTCACGCACCGTTGGGTACTCGGCCAACCGGATCTCAATTTCCTCCGGTTCAATACGGAAACCACGGATTTTAACCTGCTGATCATTACGGCCCAGGAATTCCAGATTGCCATCCGGCAGATAACGCGCCAAATCCCCGGTGCGGTACATGCGAGCATCCGGTTGATCACTGAACGGATCAACAAGGAAACGTTCGGCGGTTAATTCAGGCCGATTAAGATAACCACAGGCTACCCCATCGCCACCCACATAAATCTCTCCGGTCACCCCCAACGGCACCGGCTGACCATACTTATCCAACAGATAAACCCGCGTGTTGGCTACCGGCCGCCCGATAGGAATGCGGGCGGCTCCCGATGTTAATGCAGTGATACGGTATGTGGTCGTAAAAGTGGTGCCTTCACTTGGCCCATAGCCATTTAATAGCCGTTGTGGCGGATTGGTGTTCAGTACCTGACCGATAACATGGGGATCAAGGGCATCTCCGCCGACAATCAGGAGCTTTATCTGTGGAAGAATCGGAAGCAACTCCGTTACTAACTGGTTAAACAATCCGACACTCAACCACAGAACGGTCATTCTCTGAACCCGTAGAGTCTGTACAAACGCCTGCGGCGTCAACAAAGTGGCGTGATCGATAACCACTAACGCGCCACCATTGAGCAATGGCGCCCAGACTTCAAACGTACTGGCATCGAACGCCGGATTAGCAGCAAAGGCTACCCGATCCTCCGATCCAATTTCTGCATAACCATTATTAATAACCAACCGAACCACCGCATGATGCGGCACCAAAACCCCTTTAGGTGTGCCGGTAGAACCGGAAGTGTACATGATATATGCCAACTCGGTGCTGGAACGCGGTAAGTCAAGGTTGCGGCGATCTTCCTCGTGAACCGTATCTGCCTCATCCGAGAGACGAAGCAGCGGCACAGTCAAGTTAGCCGGAATATCCGCCTGCGTATCGGTAAGCAACAACTTGGCTGAACAATCACTGATCAGCCAGTTTTTCCGCTCATCCGGCACACTAGGATCTATCGGCACATAAACGGCACCGGCTTTGAGAATCGCTAATTGGGCTACCACCAGTTCCATTGAGCGTGCTAGCAAGAGCGCAACATAATCACCGGAATACACCCCTTGTTTAATGAGCTGACGAGCCAACCGGTTAGCGCGGGCATTTAATTCGGCATAACTGAGGGTCTGTTCGTTATACACTAACGCTGCCGCGTCAGGGGTTTTTTCCACTTGTTGTTCAAACAACTGATGAATACATAACCTCTCAGGATAGGCGGTTGCCGTGGCGTTCCAAGTTTCCAGCAATAACTTGCGCTCCGCCGGAGAAAGGAGATCAATTTCCCTGACCGGCTGTTGGGGGTTAGCCACCATCGCTTGCAGCACTGTGTGCAGATATTCCACCTGCCGCTCCATTGTTTCTGAATCAAACAGGGCCGTGGCATAACTCAACGCCCCCACGATCCTGCCCTCCTCTTCTGACAAGCCCAGTTCAAGATCAAACTTGACAACGTCAACGGCTTGATCGACCGGTGATACCGCCAGCCCCGGTAATCCCCATTCCGTGTTCTCATTGTTCTGCCAGACAAACATCACCTGGAACAATGGGGTATGCGCCAGTCGGCGCGGCGGTTGCACGATTTCCACCACCTGTTCAAACGGTAAATCCTGATACTCTTGTGCCGCCAATGCGGTTTGCCGGATTTGCGCCAGCAACTCGGTTACGGTCAGCTCATCCGATACATCCATGCGCAACGCCAGCGTATTGACAAAGAAGCCAATCAACGGTTCTACTTCCTGACGATTGCGACCCGCACTCGGTGTGCCGATCACCATATCTTCCTGACCCGACAGACGCGACAGAACCACCGCCCAAGCTGACAACAGCGTCATGAATAAGGTGACGCCCTGCTGCTCACTCAGGTGTTTCAGGGCCGTTGTTAATTCCACATCCAGATCAACCGGCACGGCATCTCCGGCAAACGACTGCTCTAGAGGACGAGGCCGATCCGTAGGCAAATCCAACAGAACCGGCGCGTCAGCCAACATTGCACGCCAATAGTCAGATTGAGCCTGAATACGCTCAGCCGACAGCCACTGACGCTGCCAGGCAGCATAATCCGGGTATTGAATCGCCAACGGCGGCAATGGATCGGGTTGTCCGTCCATAAACGCCATATAGAGCGTGTTCAGTTCCTGTATCAGCACATTGGCAGACCAGCCATCGGAAATAATGTGGTGCAAAGTCAGCAAAAACTGATATTCGTCATCGGTGATCCGGATGAGAGCCGCGCGGATAAGCGGGCCACTTTCAAGATCAAATGATGCATGAGCCTCTTCCACGCTCAAACGCTCAAGGACTCTATCAGCATCTGGAATCCTACGCAGGTCATATTGAGATAACAGTAAGCCGTTATCCGGTTCCAACAACCGCACTTGCGGCTGACCATCAATAGAGATAAAGACAGAGCGTAACGCTTCATGACGGGCAAATAAGGTATTCAGCGCCTTTTGCCAAGCCACGATATCCAGTTGTCCAGATAAACGCAGGACCATCGGGATATGATAAGTTTCACTGACCCCCTCAAGCTGCGCCAGGAACCACAAGCGCTGTTGCGCAAATGACAACGGTAACGCCCCCTCGCGGGATATCGGCAAAATATTATCCGGTTGACCAGACCGAGTCTGCATGGCCTCAGCAAATGCCCTCAATGAAGGGGACTTAAACAGGGTAGTCAGCGGCAGTTCGACGCCTAAAGCGGCTACCCGGTTCATTACCCGCACCGCCAGCAATGAATGGCCGCCCAGAGCAAAGAAATTGTCATGCCGGCTGATCTGTTCAACGCCCAAGACTTCACGCCAAATCGCCGCCAGCGCGATTTCCATTTCTCCCTGAGGCGCTTCATAAACCTGACGGGCCACGGCTTCATTGTCTGGCGCCGGCAGCGCTTGACGATCTAATTTACCGTTCGGCGTTAACGGAAACGCATCCAGCCGTACAAAGGCCGACGGCACCATGTAATCAGGCAACTGAATGCTCAGATGTTCGCGTAAACTGTTAATCAACCCCTCGTGAGCTTCTGCCACCACATAGGCCACCAGCCGTTTTTCCTGCCCGTCACCTTGTGCCAATACCACCGATTCACTCACCGCCGGGTGTTCCAACAACCGGGCCTCAATTTCCCCCGGTTCAATGCGGAAACCGCGAATTTTAACCTGCTGGTCGTTACGGCCCAGAAATTCCAGGTTGCCATCCGGCAAGTAGCGCGCTAAATCCCCGGTGCGATACATGCGGGCATCCGGTTTATCACTAAACGGATCAATCAGGAAACGTTCCGCCGTCAAGTCAGGGCGATTGAGGTAGCCACGCGCCACGCCCTCCCCCCCGATATACATTTCCCCCACCACGCCCAACGGCACCGGTTGACCATACGCGTCCAGTAAGTAAAGGCCGGTGTTGGCTATCGGACGCCCGATACTTTCAATAATCCGGTCACCCCGCTGTATCGGTAACCAGGCAGAATAGGTTGTCGTTTCAGAAGGCCCATAGAGATTGCATAACCGCTGTATTTGTGTTTCCTGGAAAATCTGTTTAATTAAAGCGCCTTTAAGCGGCTCTCCCGCCAGATTGACAGTATGAACCGACGCCATCAGTGCCTGAGCCTGCAATAACGGTTTCATCGCAGACGGGACTGAGTTGATCAAGGTCACCGGCAGGGCATGCTGCATCAATGACAGCGCATCTTCCACCAGATAAATCGCCGCGCCACGGGACAACGGCATAAAACATTCAAAAATGGACAGGTCGAAATTCATCGACGTTGAGAAAAGCACCTCGCGGATCGCTTTCGTTTCAAAAGCCTGCTGCGCCCAGTGCAGGAAGTTAACCGTATTGCGGTGCTCAATCATCACCCCTTTGGGTACTCCCGTGGAACCGGAGGTATAAATCACATAGGCCAGATGCCGCGAAGTCAACGCAGGTACCTGTGGGTTACTGTCCGGCTGTTCAGGCAAGGTATTCGGGTCCAGCACCACGAGTCCGGTCAGCGCTTCCTCGCCCAATGCAGACCAGCCTGCCTTATCCGCCAGCACCACGGTAGGGGCAGCATCGGTCAAAATATGCGCCAGCCGCCCGCCAGGATAAGTCGGGTCTAGCGGCACATAAGCCCCGCCCGCTTTCATTACCGCCAGCAATCCCACCACCATCGCCGGTGAACGTGACACGCAAATCGCCACTCGCTGGTCAGGGACAACACCGAGTGCAATAAGCTGATGAGCCAGCCGGTTAGCGTGGGCATTTAATTCGGCATAACTGAAGGTCTGCTCTTCATACACTAACGCTGTCGCGTCAGGAGTTTGCTCTACCTGTTGTTCAAACAGTTGATGAACACATAACGTCTCAGGATAAGCGCTTTCCGTCGCGTTCCAAGTTTCCAGCAACAGCGTACGTTCCGCTTTCGGCAAGATTTCCAATGCCCTAACAGGCATGTCCGGCACTTGCTCAAGCGCATCCACCAGACTTTCCAGTGCTCGTTGCATATAACCGCATAGACTTTCCGGATCAAGCGGCTGCACGACCTGCGCCGTCAGCCCCAAGGATTCGCCAAAATCTTCCACCGACAGCATTAACGGATAGTTGGTCCGCTCCTGTCCACCGATAAATTCAATACCGCTGATGATGTCATCCGACGCTGCCAGCAAGGTATTGTGCCGATAGTTCAGCAAGCTATTAAAGAGAGGGATCTCACCCTGCACGCCGCTGCAACGCTGAGCCAATGCCAGTGACGCGTGCTCATGTTCTAATAATCCGGCAAGTCGAGCATGGGCAGCCTGCACGCTGCTCCGTACTGGGGTCTCATCGATATCCAGCCGCAACGGCAAGGTATTAATAAATAGCCCCATACTGTTGTCTGCCCCTTCCCCTGCCTGCATACGCCCAAACAACACCGTGCCAAACACGACATTCTTCTGACCACTGGTACGCGCCAACACCTGCGCCCAAGCCAGATGACACAAGGCCGCCAGACTGACACCCAGATGTCTCGCCTGATGGCGCAAACGGTCATTTAACCCGGCTGGCAACATCCGGTGAACTTCCGTCACCTGCGAACCATCACAATGCACTTCCGTCAAACCAAACGGCAGAGTCGGTTCATCGACCTCCGCCAGCATGTCGGTAAAGAAACGGCTGTACTCTTCCTGACTCACGCCCAACCGGACCTGAGCCACCAGATTGCGGAAAGGTGTCGGCACAGGCAGGCTCTCTTCCTGACCTGTCAGATACGCCTGCACTTCACGGTGCATCACTTCCAGCGCTTCATGGTCGCCGATTAAGTGATGATGCAATTCCAGTAACAACCAACGACCATCAGTGTCCTGAGCGATGACAAAACGCAACAGCGGTGCTTCGCTCAGGTCGAGACGATGATGACGCGGATCAAAACGCCGGGTTAACTGCTCACTGATCGGGCCGTCAGCCGGATTTAATGTCAGCTCCGTCACTGACAATGGGGCCTGCCGCCAGACCACCTGCGCCGGCACTGATAATCCTTGCCAGAGGAAAGCGGTTCGCAGAATATCGTGCCGATCAATTATCCATTGAACCGCCGCCAGATAACGATCTAACAGCGCTCGGTCAGCAAAAGCCATTTGCCCCGTCAACAAATACGGATCACCTTCATTTGCCAACAGATGGTGGAACAAAATGCCATCCTGCAACGGCGATAGCGCATAGATATCCTGAATATTGGCGATCCCGCTCGGCACCTGCCCGATGATGTGGTCAATGTCAGCTTGGGTCAAATCAATCAGCGGCAACATCGCCGGCGTCAGCGCCGTGGTATCCGGTGTAATACGGTTGTCAGGCACCTGAATTTCATTATGCTGAACCAGAGACTGCGCCAAAATACAGAGTGTTGGATGCTGGAATAACGTTTTTACCGATACACTCAGACCAATATGCCGCAATCGTTCAATCATGCGCACAGCAAGCAGAGAATGACCACCCAACGAAAAGAAGCTGTCATGCCGGCTAATCTGTTCAATGCCCAGCAACTCACACCAGACAGCCGCCAGCATCGTTTCTATCCTCCCTTGCGGGGCTTCATAGATCTGACGGGCAAACGCCTCTTCCCCCGGCGCCGGCAACGCCCGACGATCCAACTTGCCATTTGGGGTCTGCGGTAAAGTCTCCAGCCGCACAAAGGCTGCCGGGACCATATAGTCAGGTAAAACTGCACTCAAATATTCACGCAAACGGGTTGCCAACCCTTCATTCACTTCTGCCACCACATAGGCTACCAGCCGTTTGCTCTGCTCATCTTCCCATACCAGCACTGCCGCCTCTTGCACCGCCGGGTGTTCTTCCAGCCGGGTTTCAATTTCCCCTAGCTCAACCCGGAAGCCGCGAATTTTGACCTGCTGGTCGTTACGACCCAGAAACTCCAAGTTGCCATCCGGCAAATAGCGGGCCAAATCCCCAGTAACATACATCCGTGCGCCGGGTACTGAACTAAAAGGATCTGGTATAAAACGTTCCGCGCTCAATTCTGGCAGGTTAAGGTAGCCTCGTGCCACACCCACGCCGCCAATATACATTTCGCCAACGCCGCCTAACGGGACTAACTGACCGTATTTATCCAACAGGTAAACGCGGGTATTTTTAAGCGGTCGGCCGATAGAGCAATCATCGACTGGGGATAAAACCTCCTTACAAGTCGCCGTTACGGTATTTTCCGTCGGCCCATAGGCGTTCAACAGTCGGGGCCGGTGGACTTCCCGCACAAACCAATCCTGAATAGCGCTCTTTTTGACCGCCTCACCACCAATGATAATGAGTCGGAGACAATCCGGTAGCGGTAATGCATTATTGTCTCTGGCAATCAGTTCAGACCAGAATAACGCTGGCAGAGACATCACTGTGATACGGTGCTGCCAAGCTAAGCCAATAAACGCCGACATCGACGCCAGCCAACTATCATCACGCATGACCAACGTGGCACCATTGCATAATGTCGAGAAACATTCCTCCACTGAAACGTCAAATTCAAAAGAAGCAAATTGCAACAGCCGATCTTGCGCCGTCACCGCATAGGTCTCATTAAAGCCCAAATGACGCTGATACACCGCCTGATGTTCCACCATCACCCCTTTCGGCTGCCCGGTTGAGCCGGAGGTATAGATGATGTAAATCAGGTGTTGTGGCGTCAACGCAGCTACCTGCGGATTGTGGTCCGACTGGTCTGGCAAGGTATTCGGATCAAATACCGTCAGCCTGCTCAACGCCTCATCACCTAATGCCGCCCGTCCAGTCGCATCAGCCAACACCACTGACGGCGTTGTATCATTCAGGATATACGCCAAACGTTCTAACGGATAGGTTGGGTCCAGCGGCACATAGGCACCACCGGCTTTCAATACCGCCAACAGCGCTACCACCATGACCGGTGAACGCGACACACAAATCGCCACCGGCTGGTCAGGTACGACACCCAATGCGATAAGCTGATGGGCCAACCGGTTAGCGCGAGCATTTAATTCGGCATAACTGAGGGTTTGCTGTTGATATACCAATGCCGTGGCTTCCGGGGTTTTCTCCACCTGTTGTTCAAACAGTTGGTGAATGCATAACGCCTCAGGATAGGCGGTTTCCGCTGCGTTCCAAGTTTCCAGCAATAGCTTGCGCTCCGCCGAGGCCAAGATATCAATTTCCCCGATCGGCTGTTGGGGGTTAACCACCATCGCTTGCAGCACCGCATGCAGATATCCCACCTGCCGTTCCATTGTCGCGGGATTAAACAGGGTAGTGGCATAACTCAATGCCCCTATAATCCTGCCCTCCTCCTCTAACAAGCCTAGTTCAAGATCAAACTTGACAATATCAAAGGGTTGATAGACCGGTGAGACTGCCAGCCCCGGTAATCCCCATTCTGAGTTCTCATTGTTCTGCCAGGCAAACATCACTTGGAACAATGGGGTATGCGCCAACCGACGCGGCGGTTGCACGATTTCTACCACCTGTTCAAACGGTAAATCCTGATGCTCCTGCGCCGTCAATGCGGTTTGCCGGACTCGCGCCAGCAACTCACTCACCGTCAGTTCACCCGATAAATCCATGCGCAACGCCAACGTATTGACAAAGAAGCCAATCAACGGCTCCACTTCCTGACGACCACGGCCCGCACTCGGCGTACCAATCACCACATCGTCCTGACCTGACAAACGTGACAGAACCACTGCCCAAGCTGACAACAGCGTCATGAATAAGGTGACGCCCTGCTGCTCACTCAGGCGCTTAAGGGCTGCCGTTAATTCCACGCCTAAGTTAACCGGCACGGCATCTCCGGCAAACGACTGCTCCGGCGGACGAGGTCGATCTGTCGGCAGATCCAACAGAACCGGCGCGTCAGCCAACATTGCACGCCAATAGTCGGATTGAACCTGAACCCGTTCAGCCGACAACCACTGACGCTGCCAGGCGGCATAATCCGGGTATTGAATCGCCAATGGCGGCAACGAAGCCAGTTGCCCGGCTATAAACGCGGTATAGAGCGCGTTCAGTTCCTGCATCAATATATTGGCAGACCAACCATCGGAAATAATGTGATGCAAAGTCAGCAAAAATTGATATTCGTCATCGGTGAGCCGGATGAGAGCAGCACGGATAAGCGGGCCACTTTCGAGGTCAAATGACGCGTGGGCCTCCTCTGTACTCAGACGCTCAAGGACCTCATCAGCATCCGGAACGCCGCGCAGGTCATATTGAGATAACAGTAAGCCGCTATCCGGCTCCAACAGCCGCACTTGTGGCTGACCATCAATAGAGACAAAGACAGAACGCAATGCTTCATGACGGGCAAACAAGGTATCCAGCGCCTTTTGCCAAGCCGCGATATCCAGTTGACCAGATAAGCGCAGGGCCATCGGGATATGATAAGTTTCACTGACGCCCTCAAGCTGCGTCAGGAACCACAGGCGCTGTTGAGCAAACGACAACGGTAATTCCCCTTCTCGGGATATCGGCAGGATGGACGGCAAGAGCGTGTCCGACTGACCCATCCGAGCCTGCATGATCTCAGCAAAATCCCTTAATGATGGGGATTTAAACAGGGTAGTCAGCGGCAGTTCAATCCCTAAAGCGGTTACCCGATTCATCACTCGCATTGCCAGTAACGAGTGACCGCCCAAGGCAAAGAAATTGTCATGTCGGCTGATCTGTTCAACCCCCAAGACTTCACGCCAAATCGCCGCCAGCACCATTTCCGTTTCCCCTTGTGGCGCTTCATAAACTTGACGAGCAACAGCTTCACTGTCCGGTGCCGGTAACGCCCGACGATCCAGCTTACCATTCGGCAGTAATGGGAATGCATCCAGCCGCACAAAAGCCGCCGGCACCATATAACCCGGCAATAGGGCGCTCAAATGAGTACGCAGACTATTCACCAACTCGTCATTTGCCTGCGCTTCTACATAGGCAACCAACCGTTTATCCTGCCCATCATCCAGAGCGAGTACCAATGCGCCGCGTACCTCCGGGTGTTCTGTCAGTCGGGCTTCAATTTCCCCCGGTTCAATACGGAAGCCGCGGATTTTAACTTGCTGGTCATTACGGCCAACAAATACCAGATTGCCGTTTGGCAAGTAACGGACCAAATCCCCGGTTCGATACATCCGCGCATCAGGTCTATCGCTAAACGGATCAGGCAGGAAACGCTCAGCCGTCAATTCCGGCCGGTTCAGGTAGCCACGGGCGACGGCGATTCCCCCAATATAAAGCTCACCAGTGACACCGATTGGAACAGGTTCCCCTCGGGTATCGAGAATATAGATTTGGGTATTGGATATTGGCCGACCAATCGGTACGTTATCAACAAAACGGCTCGGGTGATTAGTATCAAACACAGTACAACCCACGACGGTTTCGGTTGGGCCATACTCGTTAATGATGCGTGATCCAGACGATAATGTTCGCCAGAGTGCAACCGTGGAACCGGGTAGCGCCTCTCCGCCCACGATAAAGCAGTGCGCAGGGCATTCTTGTCCCGCTGTTTTTAATTCCTGACCCATTGCTGAAAGATGGCTAGGGGTAATTTTAACCAGAGCACCCGATTCCATTGACAGCAACGCAGGGAGCAGTTCAACCAGCTCCTGCCCGTCACGGATCAAGCGGATCTTGCCGCCACACAGTAAAGGCAGGTAAAGACTGGTGACGGTGGCATCAAAGGCTAGCGGTGACGAAACGATACTATCGAATTGCCTTTCTGTGAGGTAATCACTCAGCGCCCATCGCAGGTAGTTGCAGACCCCTCGATGTTCCAACATCACCCCTTTCGGTGTCCCCGTCGAACCCGAGGTATAAATGATATACGCCAGATGTCGTGAGGTTAATTCAGGTAGTTGCGGGTTGTAGTCCGGCTGGTTAAGCCGCGCATTTGGGTCAAGTACGGTGAGTTCTGCCAATGCCTGCTCACCCAACGCAGCGCGTCCGGCCTTATCCGCCAGCAAAATAGTTGGCGCGGCATCAGTCAGAACATACGCCAGACGCTCCGCCGGATAGGTTGGGTCCAGCGGTACATAAGCTCCCCCCGCTTTCAATACGGCCAACACTCCCACCACCATTGCCGGTGAGCGTGCCACGCAAATTACTACCCGCTGATCGGGGACGACACCCAATGCAATCAATTGGTGAGCCAGCCGGTTAGCTCGGGCATTCAGTTCCTCATAACTGAGGGTCTGTTCTTCATAAACCAGTGCCGTGGCATCAGGATTTTTCTCTGCCTGACACTCGAATAACTGATGAACGCATAACTGCTCAGGATAGACGGTTTCAGTCTCGTTCCACGTTTCCAGCAACAGCCTCCGTTCCGTTTCAGGCAGAATATTCAGTATCCGTACCGGCGTTTCCGGCACCTGTTCAAGCACCTCTACCAAACTTTCCAATGCCTGCTGCATATAACCGCATAGTCTCTCCGGCTCAAATGGCTGCACGACCTGAGCAGTCAATCCCAAAGTAGAGCCACCATCCTCCACCGACAGCACAAACGGATAGTTAGTGCGCTCTTGCCCTCCCAAGAACTCAATGCCCTGCACGGCCTCATGCGGGGCCATCGGGTTCGCATTATGCCGGTAGTTCAACAGGGTACTAAAGAGCGGAATATCACCCTGTACACGACTGCAACGCTGGGCCAATACCAGCGACGCATGCTCATGCACCAGCAATCCAGCCAGCCGGATATGTGTTGTCTGTACGCTGTCTCGTACCGGGGTATCATCGATATCCAGCCGCAGCGGCAAGGTATTAATAAACAGCCCCATACCACTGTCGGCACCGTCTCCCGCCTGCATACGTCCAAACAGTACAGTGCCGAACACGACTTTCTTCTGACCACTCGTATGCGACAACACCTGAGCCCAAGCTAAATGACACAACGCCGCCAGACTGACGCCCAAATGTCTCGCCTGATGACGCAAACGGTCATTTAACTCGGCCGGCAACGTCCGATGGGATTCGACCACCAGCGAGCCATCACGATGCACTTCCGTCAGCCCAAACGGCAGGGTCGGTTCATCGACCTCCGCCAGCATGTCAGTAAAGAAGCGAGAGTGTTCTTCCTGACTCACCCCCAGCCGGACCTGGGCCACCAGATTGCGGAAAGGCGTCGGCGTAGGCAAGTTGTCCTCTTGATCCGTCAGATAGGCTTGGACTTCGCGGTGCATCACTTCCATCGTTTCATGGTCGCCGATCAAATGATGCTGCAATTCCTGCAACAACCAACGACCATCCGTTTCTTGAGCGATGACAAAGTGCAGCAATGGCGCCTGTCTCAAATCGAGACGATACCGACGCGGATCAAAACGCCGGGCTAGCTGCTCGCTGACCGGACCGTCAGCCGGGTCCAGAACCAGTTCAGTCACTGATAATGGAGCCTGACGCCAGACTACTTGAGCCGGGACTGACAAGCCTTGCCAGATAAAGGAAGTACGTAAAATGTCGTGCCGATCAACAGCCTGTTGAATCGCCGCCAGATAACGATCCAACAGCGCCCGGTCAGCAAAGGCCATCTGCCCCGTCAACAGATACGGATCACCTTCATTCGCCAGTAGATGGTGGAACAAAATGCCATCCTGCAACGGCGACAGCGCATAGATATCCTGAATATTTTTGAGCCCGCCCGGTATCTGCTCAACGATAAAGTCAATCTCTGTCTGAGTCAGATCAATTAACGGCAGCAGATCCGGTGTCAACGCCACCGTATCCAGCGTAATACGGTTGTCAGGCACCGGGATTTCATCATACTCAGCCAGAGACTGCGCCAGAACACGAAGTGTTGGGTTCTGGAATAGCGTTTGTACCGATATCCCCAGACCGATACGCCGCAATCGTTCAATCATCCGTACAACGAGCAATGAATGACCGCCGAGCGCAAAGAAGTTGTCATGTCGGCTAATCTGCCCAATGCCCAGCAACTCACGCCAAACAGCCGCCAGCATCGTCTCTATCTTCCCTTGCGGAGCTTCATAGACCTGACGAGCAAACGCTTCCTCTCCCGGCACCGGCAATGCCCGGCGGTCCAGCTTACCATTCGGGGTCTGCGGGAAAGTATCCAGACGTACAAAAGCCGCCGGTATCATGTAGCCGGGCAAAATAGCACTCAAATGGGTACGTAAGCTATTAACCAATTCATCATCTGCTTGCGCCGCCACATAAGCAACCAGCCGTTTGTCCTGCCCGTCATCCAGCGCCAATACCAGCGCTTCGCGTACCGCAGGATACTCTGTCAGCCGGGCTTCAATCTCTCCCGGTTCAATACGGAAGCCGCGAATTTTAACTTGATAATCATTACGGCCCAGGAATTCCAGCTCGCCATCCGGCAGGTAGCGGGCTAAATCCCCGGTGCGATACATCCGCGCACCGGATACCGCACTAAAGGGATCGGGCAGAAAACGCTCCGCACTTAATGCCGACTGGTTAAGATAACCCCGCGCCACCCCGACGCCGCCAATATACATTTCGCCGGAGCAGCCTAATGGCACCGGTTGCCCCTCTTTGTCCAGCAGATAGACGCAGGTATTTTTAATTGGCCGACCGATAGAACGATCATCCGCCGGCGAGACGACTTCTTTACAGGTCGCCGTCACGGTATTTTCCGTCGGACCATACGCGTTCAATAGCCGGGGCAGATGACCTTCCTGCTTAAACCAATCCTGAATGGCGTTCTTTTTGACCGCCTCACTGCCAATGATGATGAGCCTGAGACACTCCGGTAGCGGTGATCCGTTATCGCCGGCCGCCAGTTCAGACCAGAATAAGGTCGGCAGGAACATGACCGTGATACGATGTTGCCGGGTTAAGGCAATAAATTCCGGCATCGAAGTCAGCCAGCTATCATCCCGAATCACCAGCGTAGCCCCGTTGCATAATGACGAGAAGCACTCTTCCACTGAAACATCAAACGCAAAAGCAGCAAATTGCAACACTCGATCTTGTGCGCTGACGGCATAGTGTTCGTTAACGCCCAGATAACGTTGATACACCGCTTGATGTTCTACCATCACCCCTTTCGGCTGCCCGGTTGAACCCGAAGTATAGATGACATAAGCCAGATGCTGTGGCGTCAACGCAGAGACCTGCGGGTCGCTGTCAGGCTGGTCAGGCAAGAGATTCGGGTCCAATACGGTCAACCCCGAAAGCGCCTCCTCACCCAATACTGTCCGCCCAGTACTATCCGCCAGCAAAATAGATGGCGCGGCATCAGTCAGGATATAAGACAGACGCTCACCCGGATAAGCGGGGTCCAATGGCACATAAGCTGCCCCGGCTTTCAACACCGCCAGCACGCCCACTACCATCGCAGGTGAACGTGTTACACAAATCACCACCTGCTGATCGGGTATTACACCGAGCGCAATCAGTTGATGAGCCAGTCGATTAGCACGGGCATTCAACTCTGCATAGCTGAGAGTTTGTTCCTGATACATTAGCGCTGTAGCATCAGGATTTTTCTTTACCTGTTGTTCAAACAACTGATGAATACATAACGGGTCAGGATACGGGGTTTCCGTGGCGTTCCAAGTTTCCAGCAATAACGTGCGTTCATCCTCAGGCAGAATGCCTAGTGTCCGTACCGGTGTCTCCAGAGCCGACTCAAGCGCCTCCACCAGATTTTCCAGTGCCTGCCGCATATAGCCGCATACTCGTTCCGGTTCATATGGCTGGACAACTTCAGCCGTTAACCCCAGTGCATCACCAAAATCTTCCACCGACAAGGAAAACGGATAGTTACTACTCTCTTGCCCACCAAGGAATTCGATACCACTCATGGTTTCATCCGAAACCACCGCCAATGAGTTATGTCGATAGTTCAACAAAGCACTAAAGAGTGGCATTTCACCCTGTACCCTGCTGCAACGCTGGGCTAATGCTAATGAAGCATGCTCATAATCTAACAATTCGGCTAATCGGGCGTGTGCTGCCCGTACACTGTCCTGTACCGGGGTATCATCGATATCCAGCCGCAACGGCAAGGTATTGATAAATAGCCCCATGCCACTGTCAGCGCCTTCCCCCGCCGCCATGCGCCCAAATAGCACGGTACCGAATACCACTTTCTCCTGACCACCGGTACGCGACAACACTTGTGCCCAAGCCAAATGACACAAAGTTGCCAAACTGACGCCCAGACGTCTCGCCTGACTGCGCAGACGATCATTCAACACCTGAGATAACATTTGGTGTGATTCCGTCATCTGCAAGCCATTACGATGCACCTCTGTCAATCCAAAGGGTAACGTGGGTTCATCCACCTCAGCCAGCATGTCGGTAAAGAAGCGGATATACTCTGCCTGATTAACCCCCAACCGTGCCTGAGCAATCAAATTACGAAAAGGTACCGGAACGGGCAGGCTATTCCCTTGCCCGATAAGATACGCTTGAATCTCCTGGTTCATGACCTCCATCGTCGTATGGTCGCCAATCAGGTGGTGCTGCAATTGCAATACTCGCCAGCGGCCATCGGTTTCCTGAGCCACCACAAACTGCAACAACGGCGCTTGATTCAGGTCAAGACGATAATGACAGGGATTAAAACGTTGAGTCAATTGATCACAAATCGCCCCATCAGCCGGGTCGAACATCAATTCAATGACCGATAAAGGTGCCTGACGCCAGACTACCTGAACCGGCACAGATAATCCCTGCCAGAGAAAAGCGGTCCGTAGGATATCGTGACGTTCAATCACCTGTTGCACCGCCGCCAAATAACGGTCTAGCAAAGAACGATCAGCAAACACCATCTGGCTGACCACCAGATACGGATCACCTTCGTTTGCCAGTAAGTGGTGGAACAAAATACCGTCCTGCAACGGTGACAGGGCGTAAATATCCTGAATATTAGCCACCCCGCCCGGCACTTGCCCTATGAGGCAATCAATATCAGCTTGAGTCAGATCTATCAGCGGCAACATCCCCGGCGTGAGTGTCGTCGTCGCTGGCGTAATCACATTCGGCGGCACCACCACAGCCCGGTGCTGTCCCAACGTTTGCGCCAGTTCAGACAACACCGGAGACTGAAATAGATCACGGACCGCCAGTGTCAGCCCCAGATGACGCAAACGTTCAATCATCCGTACCGCTAGCAGAGAATGACCACCCAGTGCGAAGAAACTATCGTGCCGACTGACCTGTTCAATATCTAACAACTCACACCAAATGGCCGCTAATGCAATTTCCGTTTCCCCTTGCGGTGCCGCATAAACCTGACGAGCAAAAGCTTCACCATCCGGTGCCGGCAAGGCTCGACGATCCAATTTACCGTTCGGCGTTAATGGAAACGCATCCAGCCGCACAAAGGCTGTTGGCACCATATAATCCGGTAAAATGGCGCTCAAATGGGTACGCAGGCTATTCGCCAGCCCATCATCCGCCGGCGCCACGACATAAGCAACCAGACGCTTATCTTGCCCTTGCCCCAATGCCAACACCACCGATTCACTCACTGCCGGGTGTTCCAGCAGTCGGGCCTCAATTTCCCCCGGTTCAATGCGGAAACCGCGGATTTTAACTTGTTGGTCGTTGCGACCCACAAACACTAAATCCCCCTCCGGCAGGTAACGGGCCAAATCTCCGGTACGGTACATGCGGGCACCCGATTGATCACTAAACGGATCAATCAGGAAACGTTCCGCCGTCAGTTCAGAGCGATTCAGATAACCTCGTGCTACACCGGCCCCCCCAACATACAACTCTCCTATTGTCCCCAACGGCACCGGCTGACCGTATTTATCCAACAGATAGAGAGTTAAATCTGGAATACGTGCACCAATAGGGCTGGTTATCTGTTCCACATCATGTGGATTCAGCTCCCGATAAGTCACATGAACCGTTGTCTCCGTGATGCCGTACATATTCACTAACCTTGGTGACGTCTCTTCACGCAGGTGATACCACGGTCGCAACATACCCGGATCGAGGGCTTCTCCCCCAAAGATGATATAACGCAACTGATCCGACAATGGGTTGTCAACATAACTGGCAATAAAGGCTTTGAAAGCGCTCGGCGTCTGATTCAATACGGTGATACCGTGCTGACACACGAATTGATGTAGCTCTTGAGGGGAGCGAGCGATCGCGTGCGGCACCAGAACCAGTTTAGCGCCATAGCGTAACGCTCCCCATAATTCCCATACCGAGAAGTCAAACGCGATGGAATGGAACAGACACCAAACATCTTGCTGGTTAAAATGATACCAGGATTCCGTCGCGTCAAACAAACGCTGGATATTACGATGCTCGACCATCACCCCCTTCGGCGTCCCGGTCGAACCCGAGGTATAAATTATATAAGCCAGATGCTGTGCGGTTAATGCCGGTACCTGTGGGTTACCATCCGGCTGATCAGGCAAAATATTAGGATCGAGCACAGTTAGCGCAGCAAGCGTCTTTTCATCCAGCGCACTACGTCCGGTATCATCCGCCAGCACAATAATCGGAGCGGCATCAGTCAGAATATGTGCCAAACGCTCCCCGGTATAAACCGGGTCCAACGGCACATAGGCACCACCGGCTTTCAGTATTGCCAATACTCCTACCACCATTGCCGGTGAACGCGACACACAAATCGCTACTGGCTGATCGGGTACAACGCCCAGTGCGATAAGCTGATGGGCCAACTGGTTAGCACGGGTATTTAATTCGGCATAACTGAGGGTCTGCTCTTCATACACTAATGCTATCGCGTCAGGGGTTTGCTCTACCTGTTGTTCAAACAATTGATGAATACACAATGTCTCAGGATAGGCGGTTTCCGTGGCATTCCAAGTTTCCAGCAACAACCTGCGCTCCGCAGGGGACAAGATATCAATTTCTCCGATGAGCTGTTGAGGGTTAGCCGCCATCGCTTGCAGCACCGCATGCAGATATTCCACCTGTCGTTCCATCGTCGCCGAATCAAACAGGGCGGTGGCATAATTCAACGCCCCAACAATCCTGCCCTCCTCTTCTGACAAGCCCAGTTCAAGATCAAACTTGACAACATCAACGGCTTGATCGACCGGTGAGACGGCCAGCTTCGGCAGTTCCCAGTCCGTGCTCTCATTGTTCTGCCAGGCAAATATCACCTGGAACAACGGCGTATGCGCCAACCGGCGCGGCGGCTGTACAATTTCCACCACCTGTTCAAACGGTAAATCCTGATGCTCCTGTGCCGCCAATGCGGTTTGTCGAACTCGCGCCAGCAACTCACTCACGGTCAACTCACCCGATAAATCCATGCGCAATGCCAGCGTATTGACAAAGAAGCCAATCAACGGCTCCACTTCCTGACGACTACGGCCCGCGCTCGGTGTGCCAATCACCACATCGTCCTGATCTGACAAACGTGACAGAACCACCACCCAAGCTGACAACAACGTCATGAATAAGGTGACGCCCTGCTGCTCACTCAGACGTTTCAGGGCCGTTGTTAATTCCACATCCAGATCAACCAGCACGGCATCTCCGGCAAACGACTGCTCCAGTGGACGAGGCCGATCAGTAGGCAAATCCAACAGAACCGGTGCGTCAGCCAGCATTGCACGCCAATAGTCAGACTGAACCTGAATACGCTCAGCCGACAACCACTGACGCTGCCAGGCGGCGTAATCTGGGTATTGGATCGCCAACGGCGGCAATGGATCGGATTGCCCGTCCATAAATGCCGTATAGAGCGTGTTCAGTTCCTGTATCAGCACATTGGCAGACCAGCCATCGGAAATAATGTGATGCAAAGTCAGCAAAAACTGATATTCATCATCGGTGAGCCGGATGAGAGCCGCACGAATAAGTGGGCCACTTTCAAGATCAAATGATGCGTGGGCTTCCTCTACGCTCAGACGCTCAAGAATAACATCAGCATCCGGTATCCCGCGCAGGTCATATTGAGATAACAGTAAGCCACTATTTGGTGCCAACAACCGCACTTGCGGTTGACCATCAATAGAGACAAAGACAGAACGTAACGCTTCATGACGGGCAAATAAGGTATCCAATGCCTTCTGCCAAGCCATGATATCCAATTGACCACACAAGCGCAGGGCCATTGGGATATGATATGTCTCACTGACGCCCTCAAGCTGCGCCAAGAACCACAAGCGCTGTTGAGCAAATGATAATGGTAATTCTCCTTCACGGGATATCGGCACGATGGCGGGCAGGATAGTACCCGGTTGTCCCTTCCGGGCCTGCATAACCTCAGCAAATGCCTTTAACGAAGGAGACTTAAACAGGGTGGTTAATGGCAGTTCAATACCCAAAGCGGCTACCCGGTTCATTACCCGCACCGCCAGCAATGAATGGCCGCCCAGAGCAAAGAAATTGTCATGCCGGCTGATCTGTTCAACACCTAAGACTTCACGCCAAATCGCCGCCAGAGCCATTTCCATTTCTCCCTGAGGCGCTTCATAAACCTGACGGGCCACGGCTTCATTGTCCGGCGTTGGCAACGATTGGCGATCCAGCTTACCGTTAGGTGTTAACGGAAACGCATCCAGCCGCACAAAGGCCGATGGCACCATGTAATCGGGCAATTGAATACTCAGATGTTCACGTACACTGTTAATCAACCCCTCGTGAGCTTCTGCCACCACATAGGCCACCAGCCGTTTTTCCTGCCCTTCCCCCTGTGCCAATACCACCGATTCACTCACCGCCGGGTGTTCCACTAATCGGGATTCAATTTCCCCCGGTTCAATGCGGAAACCGCGAATTTTAACCTGCTGGTCGTTACGGCCCAGGAACTCCAGATTACCATCCGGCAAATAACGGGCTAAATCTCCGGTGCGATACATCCGGGCATCCGGCACCTCACTAAACGGATCAATCAGGAAACGTTCCGCCGTCAAGTCTGGGCGATTAAGGTAGCCACGCGCCACTCCCACGCCCCCGATATACATTTCCCCCACCGTGCCCAACGGGGCCGGTTGACCATACTCGTCCAGTAAGTAAAGACAGGTGTTGGCTATCGGACGGCCAATACTTTCAATAATCCGGTCACCCCGCTGTATCGGCAACCAGGCAGAATAGGTTGTCGTTTCAGAAGGTCCATAGAGATTACATAACCGCTGTATTTGTGTTTCTGCAAAAATCTGCTCAATTAAGGCGCCCTTAAGCGGTTCCCCCGCCAGATTGACAGTATGAACCGATTCCATCAGCGCCTGAGCCTGCAATAACGGTTTCATCGCTGACGGAACTGAGTTGATCAAGGTTACCGGCAAGGCATGCTGCATCAATGACAGCGCATCTTCCACCAGATAAATCGCCGCGCCACGGGACAACGGCATAAAACATTCAAAAATGGACAGGTCGAAATTCATCGACGTTGAGAAAAGCACCTCGCGGATCGCTTCCGTTTCAAAAGCCTGCTGCGCCCAGTACAGGAAGTTAACCGTATTGCGGTGCTCAATCATCACCCCTTTGGGCACCCCAGTGGAACCAGAGGTATAAATCACATAGGCCAGATGCCGCGAAGTCAGCGCAGGTACCTGTGGGTTACTGTCCGGCTGTTCAGACAAGGTATTCGGGTCCAGCACTACGAGTCCGGTCAGCGCTTCCTCGCCCAATGCAGACCAGCCTGCCTTATCCGCCAGCACCACGGTAGGGGCAGCATCGGTCAAAATATGCGCCAGCCGCCCGCCAGGATAAGTCGGGTCTAGCGGCACATAAGCCCCGCCCGCTTTCATCACCGCTAACAATCCCACTACCATTGCCGGTGAACGCGACACGCAAATCGCCACCCGCTGATCCGGCTCTACCCCTAGTGTAATAAGCTGATGAGCCAACCGGTTAGCATGAGCATTTAATTCGGCATAACTGAGGGTCTGCCCTTCACACACCAAGGCCACCGCCTCTGGCGTTTTCTCCACCTGTTGTTCAAACAATTGATGAACACATAACGTCTCAGGATAGGCGGTTGCCGTGGCATTCCAAGTTTCCAGCAACAACCTGCGCTCTGCCGGAGATAGAATATCAATTTCTCCGACCGGCTTTTGAGGGTTAGCCACCATCGCTTGCAGCACCGCATGCAGATATCCCACTTGCCGTTCCATTGTCGATAGATCAAACAGAGCCGTGGCATAACTCAACGCCCCAACAATCCTGCCTTCCTCTTCTAACAGGTTGAGCTCAAGATCAAACTTGACAGCATCAACGGCTTGATCGACCGGCGACACCGCCAGCCCCGGTAATCCCCATTCCGTGCTTTCATTGTTTTGCCAGGCAAACATCACCTGGAATAACGGGGTATGCGCCAGTCGGCGCGGCGGTTGCACGATTTCCACCACCTGCTCAAACGGTAAATCCTGATACTCCTGTGCCGACAATGCGGTTTGCCGGACTCGCGCCAGTAATTCCGTCACAGACAGTTCACCCGATAAATCCATGCGCAACGCCAGCGTATTGACAAAGAAGCCAATCAACGGCTCCACTTCCCGACGACTACGGCCCGCGCTCGGCGTTCCAATCACCACATCTTCCTGACCTGACAGGCGCGACAAGACTATCCCCCAGGCTGACAACAACGTCATAAATAAGGTGACGCCCTGCTGTTCACTCAGGCGCTTAAGGGCCGTTGTTAATTCCACATCCAGATCAACCAGCACGGCATCTCCGGCAAACGACTGCTCCAGTGGACGAGGCCGATCAGTAGGCAAATCCAACAGAACCGGCGCGTCAGCCAGCATTGCACGCCAATAGTCAGACTGAACCTGAATACGTTCAGCCGACAGCCACTGACGCTGCCAGGCGGCGTAATCCGGGTATTGAATCGCCAATGGCGGCAAGGGATCGGATTGTCCGGCCATAAACGCCGTATAGAGCGCATTCAATTCCTGTATCAGCACATTGGCAGACCAGCCATCGGAAATAATGTGGTGCAAAGTCAGCAAAAACTGATATTCGTCATCAGTGATCCGGATGAGAGCCGAACGGATAAGCGGGCCGCTTTCGAGGTCAAATGACGCGTGGGCCTCCTCCGTACTCAGGCGCTCAAGAACTTCATCAGCATCCGAAACTCCGCGCAGGTCATATTGAGATAACAGTAAGCCGCTATCCGGTTCCAACAGCCGTACTTGCGGCTGACCATCTACAGAGACAAAGATAGAACGTAACGCTTCATGACGGGCAAACAAGGTATCCAGCGCCTTTTGCCAGGCCATGACATCCAACTCACCACACAAACGCAGGGCCATCGGAATATGATAAGTTTCACTGACGCCCTCAAGTTGTGCCAAGAACCACAAGCGCTGTTGCGCAAATGACAACGGTAATTCCCCTTCACGGGATATCGGCACAATGGCTGGCAGGATAGTACCCGGTTGCTCCTTTCGGGTCTGCATAGCCTCAGCAAATGCCCTTAACGAAGGGAATTTAAACAGGGTGGTTAGCGGCAATTCAATACCCAAAGCGGCTACCCGATTCATCACCCGTACCGCCAGCAACGAATGGCCGCCCAAGGCAAAGAAATTGTCATACCGGCTGATCTGTTCAACGCCCAGAACTTCACGCCAAATCACCGCCAGAGCCATTTCCATTTCTCCCTGTGCCGCCTCATAAACCTGACGGGCCACGGCTTCATTGTCTGGCGCCGGCAGCGCTTGACGATCCAATTTACCGTTCGGCGTTAACGGAAACGCATCCAGCCGTACAAAGGCCGACGGCACCATGTAATCAGGCAACTGAATGCTCAGATGTTCACGTAAACTGTTAATCAACCCCTCGTGAGCTTCTGCCGCCACATAGGCCACCAGCCGTTTTTCCTGCCCTTCCCCCTGTGCCAATACCACCGATTCACTCACCGCCGGATGTTCCACCAACCGAGATTCAATTTCCCCCGGTTCAATGCGGAAGCCACGGATTTTAACCTGCTGATCGTTACGGCCCAGGAATCCCAGATTACCGTCCGGCAAATAACGGGCTAAATCCCCGGTGCGGTACATCCGGGCATCCGGCACATCACTAAATGGATCAATCAGGAACCGTTCTGCCGTCAAGTCAGGGCGATTGAGGTAGCCACGCGCCACGCCCGCTCCCCCAATATAAATTTCCCCCACCACCCCCAACGGCACCGGTTGACCATATTCGTCCAGTAAGTAAAGGTAGGTGTTGGCTATCGGACGGCCGATACTTTCAATGATCCTGTCACCCCGCTGTATCGGCAACCAAGCAGAATAGGTTGTTGTTTCAGAAGGTCCATAGAGATTACACAACCGCTCTATTTGCGTGTCTTCGAAAATCTGCTCAATTAAGGCGCCTTTCAGCGGTTCCCCCGCCAGATTGACAGTATGAACCGACGCCATCAGCGCCCTAGCCTGCAATAATGGTTTCATCGCAGACGGGACTGAGTTGATCAAGGTCACCGGCAGGGTATGCTGCATCAATGACAGCGCATCACCCACCAGATAAATCGCCGCACCGCGAGATAACGGCATAAAACATTCAAAAATTGACAGGTCGAAATTCATCGACGTTGAGAAAAGCACCTCACGGATCGCTTCCGTTTCAAAAGCCTGCTGTGCCCAATGCAGGAAGTTAACCGTATTACGGTGCTCAATCATCACCCCTTTGGGCACCCCCGTGGAGCCTGAGGTATAAATCACATAGGCCAAATGCCGGGAAGTCAGCGCAGGTACCTGTGGATTACAATCCGGTTGATCAGGCAAAGTATTTGGGTTAAGTACTGTCAGTCTGGTCAGCGCTTCCTCACCCAGTGCAACCCAGCCAGCTTCATCTGCCAGCACCACGGCCGGAGCAGCATCGGTTAGAATATGAGCCAGACGCGCGCCAGGATAAGCCGGGTCTAGCGGCACATAAGCCCCGCCCGCTTTCATCACCGCCAACAATCCCACCACCATTGCCGGTGAACGCGTCACACAAATCGCTACCCGTTGGTCAGGTACGACGCCCAGTGCGATAAGTTGATGGGCCAGGCGGTTGGCACGGGCATTTAATTCAGCATAACTGAGCGTTTGCTCTTGATACACTAACGCTGTCGCGTCAGGGGTTTGCTCCACCTGTTGTTCAAATAATTGATGAATGCACAACTGGTCAGGATAAGCGGCTTCCGTGGCATTCCAAGTTGTTAACAACAAGGTACGCTCCGCTTCCGGCAGAATTTCCAACTGTCGTACCGGCATTTGCGGGGCCTGTTCCAGCGCTGTCACCAAACTCTCCAGCGCTTGCTGCATATAACCGCACAAGCTTTCCGGCTCAAACGGCCGCACTACTTGAGCCGTCAGCCCCAGAGCATCACCAAAATCTTCTACCGATAGCATTAACGGATAGTTGGTCCGCTCCTGTGCGCCAAGAAACTCAATACCGTTCATCAAATCATCTGACGTTACCGGCAAAGTATTGTGCCGATAGTTCAGCAAGCTGTTAAAGAGGGGGATCTCACCCTGTACGCCGCTGCAACGCTGGGCCAGCGCCAGTGATGCATGTTCATGCGCCAATAATCCGGCCAATCGGGTATGGGCAACCTGCACACTCTCCCGTACCGGGGTCTCATCCATATCCAACCGTAACGGCAAAGTATTAATAAACAGCCCCATGCCATTGTCAGCCCCATCTCCCGCCGCCATACGCCCAAACAGCACCGTGCCGAACACCACTTGATCTTGCCCGCTGGTACGCGACAACACCTGTGCCCAAGCCAGATGACACAAGGTCGCCAGACTAACACTCAAACGTCGGGCCTGACTGCGCAAACGGTTATTTAGCTCAGGCGCTAACATCCGGTGAGATTCAGCCACCTGCGAGCCATCACGATGCACTTCCGTCAACCCGAACGGTAACGTGGGTTCATCCACCCCGGCTAACATGCCAGTAAAGAAACGGGTATGTTCCTCCTGACTCATCCCCAACCGGGCCTGCGCTACCAGATTACGGAAAGGTGCCGGTGTAGGCAGGCTCTCCTCCTGACCTGCCAGATACGCCTGCACTTCACGGTGCATCACTTCCATCGTTTCATGGTCGCCAATCAGGTGATGCAGCAGTTGCAAAAGAACCCAACGGCCATCAGTTTCTTGTGCCACCACAAAACGTAATAGCGGTGCTTCCCTCAAATCAATACGATGCTGACGCGGATCAAAACGCTGGGTTAACTGCTCACTGACCGGACCATCAATCGGGTTTAGTGTTAGTTCCGTCACCGATAAGGTGGCCTGACGCCAGACTACCTGCGCCGGGACTGACAATCCTTGCCAGATAAAAGCGGTACGCAGAATATCGTGGCGATCAACCACCCGCTGAACCGCTGCCAGATAACGATCCAACAGCGCCCGGTCAGCAAAGGCCATCTGACTGAACAATAGATAGGGATCACCTTCATTCTCCAGCAAATGGTGGAACAAAATGCCATCCTGCAATGGCGACAGGGCATAGATATCCTGAATATTGGTTACCCCTCCCGGCACCTGCCCGACGATGCAGTCAATATCAGCCTGAGTCAAATCAATCAGCGGCAACATTGCCGGCGTCAACTCTGTGGTTGCTGGCATAATGACGTTAGGCGGCACTTTCACAGCCTGATGCTGTCCTAATGTTTGCGCCAGATCTGACAGCACCGGCGACTGGAACAGATCACGCGCCGTCAGTGTCAATCCCAAGTGACGCAAGCGTCCAATCATACGTACAGCGAGCAACGAATGACCACCCAAGGCAAAAAAGCTGTCATACCGACTTATTTGCTCAATGCCCAATAATTCACGCCAAATTGCCGCCAGCGCTATTTCTGTTTCTCCCTGGGGCTCAGCGTAAACCTGACGGGCAACAATTTCATTGTCCGGCGCCGGTAACGCCCGATGATCCAACTTACCGTTTGGCGTCAACGGAAAAGCATCCAGCCGCACAAAGGCCGTTGGCACCATATAGTCAGGTAAAATAGTGCTCAGGTGAGTATGCAGGCTGTCCACCAGCCCGTCATCCTCTGATTCCACCACATAGGCCACCAGCCGTTTATTCTGACCTTCCCCCTGTACCAACACCGCCACTTCACGCACCGTTGGATGCTCGGCTAACCGGGCCTCAATTTCCTTTGGTTCAATGCGGAAACCGCGGATTTTAACCTGCTGATCGTTACGGCCCAGAAATTCCAGATTGCCGTCTGGCAGATAACGCGCCAAATCCCCAGTGCGGTACATCCGGGCATCCGGGTTATCACTGAATGGATCGACAAGGAAACACTCAGCGGTCAATTCAGGACGATTAAGGTAACCACAGGCCACCCCATCTCCCCCCACATAAATCTCTCCGACCACCCCCAGCGGCACCGGCTGACCATAGATATCCAACAGATAAACCCGCGTGTTGGCTACCGGTCGGCCAATCGGGATGTTGGTCGCTTCCGGTGCTACTGCATTGATACGGTATGTGGTCGTAAAGGTGGTGCCTTCACTCGGCCCATAACCATTTAATAGCTGCTGTGGCGGACTCGTGCGCAGTACCTGACCGATGACATGCGGATCAAGGGCATCTCCCCCAACAATCAAGAACCTTATCTGCGGCAAAACCGGAGACAATTCTTCTACTAGCTGGTTAAACAATCCGACACTCAACCACAGAACAGTAATTTGTTGAATCTGTAGAACCTGTACAAACTCTAACGGCGTCAGCAAAGTGGCGTGATCAACGACCACTAACGCGCCACCATTAAGCAATGGAGCCCAGACTTCAAACGTGCTGGCATCGAAAGCAGGGTTAGCGGCAAAGGCCACTCGGTCATCTGGTTCGATTTCAGCATAGCCATTGTTGATCACCAGCCGGACCACCGCACGATGCGGCACCAATACGCCTTTAGGTATCCCGGTAGAGCCAGAGGTGTACATGATATACGCTAACTCAGTGCTGGAACGCGGTAAGTCAAGGTTAAGGCGATCTTCCTCGTTGTCTGTATCTGTCTCATCCGAGAGACGAAACAGCGGCACAGCCAGATCCGCCGGAATATCCACCCGCGTATCGGTGAGCAGTAACTTGGCTGCACAATCACTTATTAGCCAGTTTTTCCGCTCATCCGGCACATTGGGATCTATCGGCACGTAAACAGCGCCAGCTTTGAGAATTGCCAATTGGGCTATCACCAGTTCCACCGAGCGAGCGAGCAAAAGCGCAACATGCTCACCGGGACACACCCCTTGTTCGATGAGCTGACGAGCCAACCGGTTAGCGCGGGCATTTAATTCGGCATAACTAAGGGTCTGATCTTCATACACTAATGCTATCGCGTCAGGCGTTTTCTCCACCTGTTGTTCAAACAACTGATGGATACATAACTGATCAGGATAGGCGGTTTCCGTGGCGTTCCAGCTTTTTAACAGCAACGTCTGTTCCGCTTCTGGCAGAATTTCCAATGCCCGAACAGCCATATCCGGGGCTTGCTCAAGAGCCTCCACCAGACTTTCTAGCGTCCGTTGCATATAGCCGCATATCCGTTCTGACTCAAACGGTTGCACTACCTGAGCGGTCAGTCCCAGAGCATCGCCAAAATCCTCCACTGACAGCACTAACGGGTAGTTAGTTCGCTCCTGTATGCCAAGGAATTCAATACCGCCAATCAGTTCATCTGATGCTGCCGATAAGGCATTATGCCGATAGTTCAGCAAGGCACTAAAAAGCGGCGTACCGCTGGCAACCCCACTGCACCGCTGAGCCAGCGCCAGTGACGCATGCTCATGCGCTAATAATCCAGCCAATCGGGCCTGGGCAGCCTGTACACTTTCCCGTACCGGGGTTTCATCGATATCCAACCGCAATGGCAAGGTATTAATAAACAACCCCATGCCGTTGTCGGCGCCATCCGCTGCCTGCATACGCCCAAACAGCACGGTGCCGAACACCACTTGTTCCTGACCACTGGTACGCGACAACACCTGTGCCCAAGCCAAATGACACAATGCCGCCAGACTGACCCCTAAACGCCGAGCCTGACCGCGCAGACGATCATTCAACTCAGGCGCCAACATCCGGTGGGATTCCGTCACCTGTGAGCCGTCGCGGTGCACCTCTGTCAACCCGAATGGCAGCGTCGGTTCATCCACCTCCGCCAGCATTTCGGTAAAGAAACGGGTATGTTCTTCCTGACTTACCCCCAGTCGGGCCTGAGCCACCAGATTGCGGAAAGGTACCGGAACAGGCAGGCTCTCCTCCTGACCCATTAGATACGTCTGGACTTCGCGGTGCATCACTTCCATCGTTTCATGGTCGCCAATCAGGTGATGCAGCAATTGCAGCAGTATCCAACGGCCATCGGTTTCCTGCGCCACCACAAAACGCAATAACGGCGCTTCGTTCAGGTCGAGACGATGATGACGCGGATCAAACTGCCGGATTAACTGCTCACTGACCGGACCATCAACCAGGTTTAATGTCAGTTCAGTCACCGATAAAGTGGCCTGACGCCAGACTACCTGCGCCGGTACTGACAATCCTTGCCAGATAAAAGCAGTACGTAAGATATCGTGGCGATCAACCACCCGTTGCACCACCGCCAGATAACGATCCAACAGAACCCGATCAGCAAAAGCCATTTGCCCCGTCAACAGATACGGATCACCTTCGTTTGCCAGTAAGTGGTGGAACAAAATACCGTCCTGCAACGGCGACAGAGCATAGATATCCTGAATATTAGCGATCCCGCCCGGCACCTGCCCGACGATGCGGTCAATGTCAGCCTGAGTCAAATCAATCAGCGGCAACATCGCCGGCGTCAGCGCCGTAGTTGCTGGCGTAATAACGTTAGGCGGTACGATCACAGCCTGATGCTGTCCCAACGTTTGAGCCAGATCTGACAGCACCGGCGATTGGAACAGATCACGCGCCGTCAGTGTCAATCCCAAGTGACGCAGGCGTTCAACCACCCGTATCGCGAGTAGCGAATGACCACCCAGAGCAAAAAAGCTGTCATACCGGCTTATCTGCTCAATTCCCAGTAATTCACGCCAAATCGCCGCCAGCGCAATTTCTGTTTCTCCCTGAGGCGCTTCGTAAGTCTGACGGGCAAAGGCTTCACTGTCAGGTGCCGGTAGTGCACGACGATCCAATTTACCGTTCGGCGTTAGCGGAAACGCATCCAGCCGCACAAAGGCTGACGGCACCATATAGTCAGGCAAAATAGCTTGCAGATGAGCACGCAGACTGTTCGCCAGCCCGTCATGGGCTTCCGCCACCACATAGGCCACCAGCCGTTTATCCTGCCCGTCCCCCCGAGCCAACACCGCCGCTTCACGCACCGTTGAGTGCTCTGCTAACCGGGCTTCAATTTCCCCGAGTTCAACGCGGAAGCCGCGGATTTTAACCTGCTGATCGTTTCGGCCCAAGAATTCCAGATTGCCGTCCGGCAGATAGCGGGCCAAATCCCCGGTGCGGTACAGGTGAGCATCCGGGTTATCACTGAACGGATCGGTAAGGAAACGCTCGGCGGTCAATTCAGGCCGATTAAGATAACCACAGGCCACCCCATCTCCACCCACATAAATCTCCCCGACTCCCCCTAACGGCACCGGCTGACCACAAGTATCCAACAGATAAACCCGCGTGTTGGCTACCGGTCGGCCGATCGGGATATTGGTCGCTCCCGGTGCGACTGCATTGATTCGATATGTTGCCGTAAAGGTGGTGCCTTCACTTGGCCCATAGCCATTTAATAGCTGTTGTGGCGGGCTGGTGCGCAGTACCTGACCGACAACATGGGGATCAAGGGCATCTCCGCCGACAATCAAAAGCTTTATCTGCGGCAAAACCGGAGACAGTTCCGCTGCCAGCCGGTTAAACAACCCGACACTCAACCACAGAACCGTCATTCGCTGAATCTGTAAAGCCTGTACAAACGCCTGCGGCGTCAGCAAAGTGGCATGATCAACAACCACTAATGCGCCACCATTAAGCAACGGCGCCCAGACTTCAAACGTGCTGGCATCAAAAGCCGGATTAGCGGCAAAAGCCACTCGATCATCCGGTCCAATTTCAGCATAACCATTATTGATAACCAGCCGGACTACCGCACGATGCGGCACCAAAACCCCTTTAGGTGTCCCGGTAGAACCGGAGGTGTACATGATATACGCTAACTCAGTGCTGGAACGCGGTAAGTCAGGATTGATGCGATCTTCTTCACAGCTCGTGTCTGTCTCATCCGAGAGACAAAACAGCGGCACAGCCAAGTTAGCCGGAATATCCACCTGTGTATCAGTGAGCAATAATCTGGCGGAACAATCATTTATCAGCCAGTTTTTCCGCTCATCCGGCACACTGGGATCAATCGGCACATAAACGGCACCGGCTTTGAGAATCGCCAATTGGGCTACCACCAGCTCCATAGAGCGCGCAAGCAGAAACGCAACATGATCACCGGGGCACACCCCTTGTGCGATGAGTTGACGAGCTAACCGATTGGCGCGGGTATTCAGTTCCATATAACTGAAGATTCTATCTCCAGCTATCAGTGCCGTTGCCTCCGGTTTTTTCTCTACTTGTTGTTCAAACAACTGATGGATACATAACGCCTCAGGATAGACGGTTTCCGTGGCGTTCCAAGTTTCCAATAACAACTTGCGTTCAGCCTCAGGTAACAAATTAAGCTGCCCAATGGGGATTTCATCACTCATCCTTTTTGATGATGCCAGTACCTGCAAATGCTCACTCATCCGCAGAATAACTTCCGGACTCAAGCGATTTTCATCATAGATCCAGCGAAAACCGCCCTGCGCATTCATTTGGAACGTCAGCAATTCGCCAGAGACCGTCTGATCACACGATTTGTCATCCTGTATTACAGAAACGGCGATCTGCCATGGTCGGCTTGTTCTTAATTCCGGGATAGACCGCAGTGAAGGAGAACGGGAAAGAAGATCACGACTAAATGTGCGGTGCCGCGCCAATCGGACAAGCTCGTTATCAATCCAGTCAGCTACCACAGACCACGGCTTATCAAACGCCACCTCAACAACCATCGGCACCACCGATGACAACCCAGCCAATATATCTGGTTTATCGTTTGCCTCATCCACACACCAACCGATTTGCAGTTCAGTCTGCTGAGTCAAACGCGCAAGATAGATAACGAATACCTGCAACAACGCCTGTAATGGATCTTCTCCAGCGTTTTTTAGCAATGGAGGCTGCCAGGGACTCATTCCCCATCGGGGTTCTGCCTGTTTCCCAATCATTTCAAAAGGCAACTGGAGTGGTTGCAGCGAGGCAAGACGCTTATACCAAAATGGTTCACTGGGTGCGAGTGTTTGCAGGGTATCTTTTACATTCTGCGCTTGTTGTGAGGAGAGTAAAGGAAGCTGTTTGCCCGGCCTAAGTTCCGATATATCGGCAAGCTCTCTGGCAGACAGCAAATCACCTTCAAGGGTAGCGAATCCCCCGATCCGCACATCCTCACTGCCAGTCGTCACCTGCCAGGCATCCTCCTCCACACTAATCAACGTACCGGGTATCCCCTCAGAGCCTGTGTTCAACCGCTCAAGCCAAGAAATTTGTACCGGGCCATGCCTCAGTAACAGTTTCGGGCAACCCAATGGATTTAAATAATTTTCCCCAAAATCCAATGCTCGCACTAAAGCTGACAGGACTTCTGCCGACTGCTCCCAACACAAATATCCCCCCCCATCGGGGCGACGCGACTGAGCATAAAAACTCCGTTGCGAGAGATCTTGAGGATAAGTCACCAGTGCGTCGCGCCCCAGATTTTTCAGTAGTTCAACAAATCCTTTCTGAGCCGCCTGATAACACTTCAGATTCAACGAGAAAGCGTTATCCTGTTCTTCAATCGATACCGGCCATTGCACAGCAATATCGCCAGTATCTACACCACCTTCAATGCAGTGCCAAGAAATAGCGTAATGAGTCTCCCGAGCTAACAACGCCCAGGAGGTTGCATGACTGCCCGCATAGCGTGGCAGAGGACTATTATGATAATTAAAAGCACTGCCACGAATTTGTTCAATGAGCGACCCCGGCAGGATGATTGGGTTGACGATTGAGAAAAGCCAATCGACAGGCTGTGACGTGATTTGTTCTTGTAATGCATCAACCGAGTTCACACAAGCAATCCCTTGCCGGGCAGCCCACGTTTGTAGAACCGTATCAGTAGGTAGCACTGCTTGTATGGTATGCCCTGCCGCCAGAATTTGCTCGGCGCAGAACACTGCAAGGGTCGTTCCCCCTACCACAACACATATTCGTGATGGAATCGATGTATCATACGTATTATGAATTATATTTTCACATGACATCTGAGAGAGAGCTTCATCTTTAAGAACATTTCCCGCTGTAGCAATGTTACCTTTCATCTATTACCTCAACGAATCTGTTAGAAATTTGAAAACTGTCATACCTGACAGCCATCACCAATATTTCTTTCTTACTTCTTGCCCCCAAGAAATAAAAACGGACACATCCGATATCAATGCAAGATATTCAGACACTGTGCCATCACTCAATTAACAACAACCAATCGGTCATTTTTTGATACAAATTCCACTAATAACCAAACAAATAACCTATCTTAATTACACAAATAAAACATTTTATTCTCGTTCCTATAAGGGCATTATTATATTCAATACCATAGAGAAACATTACAAATTACAATTAATTTCACTGCATATTATTTCACAACAATAAAACAATATGATAGATATAATAAAATATTGATTGTAACGAGATGTATTGCAATTAGATCGCTTTGTGACGTTATTTTTCTGACGCCCAGCAACATTTACCAGCACGTGGGGAAATATAGGATAAAATTTAATATTATTCAATCACATACCTCTCACAACATATACATTTATACCCGTCATCTTTCAAGTTGCCTCTTTGTTGGCTGCACTCACTCACCCCAGTCACATAGTTAGCTATGCTCCTAGGGATTCGCTCCCTTGCCGTCGCGATGCATCTTGAAATCCATAGGGTATAGATTATTTTATTTGCTATTTTTTGCCATAAAGAACGAAGAGAATCACCCTTCAAATACTACGCGTATACACCGGATTCTCCACGCTTTCCATTCTGGCTGTTCATTTATAAGAACAGCTAAAAGCAATTACTCCTAATAAGTAGGCTTTTAATTATCACGGGTATTTAAAATAAACCTAATATATCCCAAAGCGAGCTGATGAAATTAAGGACAATTAAATCAGCCTATATCACCATCAAAAAACACATTACCACTCACACCTTCAATTATCTTCTCATAATTATCTATTACAATAAATATTCCCAACAATAACGCCACAATTAAAAATATAATTTTGATACCGAGGCAATCAACAAAACAAAATAAAATCAACAATAAAATCCGTTTGAGATCACACAATATAAAATAGCAACAATAATAACAAAGAAACCTAAAAAAATAACTTATATGGGAATGATAACTTCTCTTATTCTATTTTAATGCATAAAAAATCCGGTATAATAAATACATACCGGATTATCACACCAGAACTAAATAATCGAGTACTTCCTTAATATATCAGTATTACGCCTCCTCGTCATAGCTGATTGCCAGCACCCTGTTCAAAATCCGAGCTAAGGCGGTTTTATTTTTATCATCCGCCAATAAACTAAAATGGTTACCCGGAGTAGCAATCAACTGAAGTGAAGTATCAGGCATTACTCGCTCCCAACCTAACGACGGTTCTATGTTCACGGACTCTGGTTTTTCATCCGCCGCAAAAGAAACAGCAGGAGAAGGTTCTACCGCATAGAACTGATGCAGCGTTATTGCTAATGCTGACGGCTCATAATCGGCAACGATTTGTGTGTAACGTTCGATCTGTTCCCAACATTTTGCAATCACATCAGCACGCAGGTTTGCGGGATATAACGTCAACTCTTGCGCCGCAGCAATAAACTGAACCAAATTCAACTCATCAATTCGCTGGTATAGCGCCGCAACCTCTTCTTTGTACGCCTCCCCTGCCTGCCGGGCCAGTTCAGTGAAGAAATGATGTTTGGACTGCATGGCCTCTTTGCCAAAATAATGAGGTGCAGGTGTATCAATCAACCCCAAGAAACTGACTCGCTCACCAGCACTCAAAAGCCGCTGAGCAATGGCATAAGCCAATATCCCACCAGAAGAGTAGCTACTTATCCGGTATGGGCCCGCCGGTTGAACGGCTTTCATCAAGGCGATCATTCTGGCTGCCTGCTCTTCCATCGTTACCATCGGCTCTTCACTGATGGATGGCCAAGGCAGCGCATAAATCGGATAGCCCAACGGGATATGTTGAGCCAATCCGAAGACATAGGAATAATCACCCATGCCACTGGGAACAAAGAATAGTGGCAATCCTGCTCCATCAGGCCGCACCGATATAGCACTGTTTTGCGGCTGAGACAGCAAATCCGAGGTAATTTTCGATGCCAATTCGGACAACACCGGAAATTGGAACAAGACATTCAGTGTAAAAATCAAACCCCGACCGGCGGCAAGATTCATCATTCGCATAGCAAGCAACGAGTGACCACCCAACGCGAAGAAATTGTCATACCGGCTAACCTGATCAATCCCTAGCAATTCACACCAAATCGCCGCTAATACGGTCTCCGTTTCGCCTTGTGGCGCTTCATAAGCCTGACGAGCAAACGCTTCATTGTCCGGCTCCGGTAGCGCACGACGATCTAATTTACCGTTCGGTGTCAATGGAAAAGCGTCAAGACGCACAAAGGCTGACGGCACCATATAGTCAGGCAAAATGGCACTCAAGTGGGTACGCAGGCTATTCGCCAACCTCTCATCCACTTGAGCCACCACATAAGCAATTAAGCGTTTGTCCTGCCCTTCACCCAACGCCAGCACCACAGATTGACTTACCGCAGGATGTTCCACCAACCGGGCCTCAATTTCACCCGGTTCAACCCGGAATCCTCGAATTTTCACCTGTTGATCATGACGTCCCAGGAATTCCAGATTGCCATCCGGCAAGTAGCGAACCAAATCTCCGGTTCGATACATCCGTGCATTTGGATTATCGCTAAACGGATCAGTCAGGAAGTATTCCGCAGTCAGTTCAGCACGGTTGAAATAACCCCGTGCGACACCAGCGCCCCCAATATACAATTCCCCCACAACGCCTAACGGTACTGGCTGCCCCTGAACGTCGAGCAGGTAAACCCGTGTATTCGGCAGCGGACGGCCAATGATATTGGCTTGCCCTACCCCCTCGTTTAGGCAGGATGTCGTTGTAGTAATCGTGGCTTCTGTAGGACCATAACAATTCGCCAGAACAGGGTATTCACCGTGAGTCGATAGCCAACGTTGTAACTCATGATCAGGTATCGCTTCCCCACCAATGCAAATAATCCTTAGGCCCTGATAGATATCGCCTTTATTAACATTTGATATTATCCGCCAGAATTGGGCCGGTATCGCCATGTAGGTAATTTTATAAGACTCGCACAGACGCCAGAACGCCTGCGCACTCAAGAGCCACTGATTTGTCCTTAAGACTAATTGTGCCCCCTGTGTTATTGCGCAAAATATTTCTGATGCACAAACGTCAAAAGAGGGGTTGCAAAATTGTAATATACGGTCAGATACGTTGAGCGACCACTTCATGTTCAGCGAAGTAATTTGACTGACCAGTTGCCTATGTTCAACCATCACGCCCTTTGGTGTGCCAGTAGAGCCGGAGGTGTAAATCACATACGCCAGATGTCGTGAGGTCAATTCAGGTATCTGTGGATTGCTGTCTGGCAGGTCAGGCAATGTATTCGGATCAAGTACTGTCAGCCCGGTAAGCACGTTTTCGCCCAACACTGTACGCCCGACGGCATCGGCCAGTAAAATAACCGGTGAGACATCAGCCAAAATATGCGATAGACGTTCACCTGGATAATCCGGATCTAACGGCACATAAGCCGCGCCAGCTTTCAGCACCGCCAATAATCCCACCACCATCGCCGGTGAACGTGCCACGCAAATCGCCACCCGCTGGTCCGGTTCTACACCTAGCGCAATTAGCTGATGGGCTAGCCGGTTAGCGCGGGCATTTAATTCGGCATAGCTGAAAGTTTGCTCCTCATACACTAACGCGGTCGCGTCCGGGGTTTGCTCCACCTGTTGTTCAAACAATTGATGAATACATAACAGTTCAAGATACGAGGTTTCCGTCGCATTCCAAGTTCTCAGCATCAACGTACTTTCAATTTCAGGTAGGATGTTCAATGTCCGTACCGGCGTTTCCGGGGTCTGTTCCAATGCCTCCACCAAGCTTTCCAGTGCCTGTTGCATATAGCCACATACCCGTTCAGGCTCAAACGGCTGGATCACTTGAGCAGTCAGCCCTAGCGCATCACCAAAATCTTCCACCGACAAGGCAAACGGATAGTTGGTAAATTCCTGTGCCCCAAGGAATTCAACGCCGTCCATCGTTTCATCCAAAGGATCTGGTTGCTCATTATGTCGGTAGTTCAACAGGGCGCTAAACAGTGGAACACCATCCTGCACACCACTGCAACGCTGGGCCAGCGCCAGTGAGGCATGCTCATGTTCCAACAATCCCGCCAACCGATTATGCGCCGCCCGTACACTATCACGCACCGGCGTATCATCCATGTCCAACCGCAATGGTAATGTATTGATAAACAGCCCCATGCCGCTGTCAACCCCTTTCCCAACCGCCATGCGTCCAAATATTACGGTACCGAACACCACCTGTTCCTGTCCGCTGGTACGCGACAACACCTGCGCCCAAGCCAGATGACATAAAGCCGCCAAACTTACCCCCAAACGCCGGGCTTGACTGCGTAAACGGTCATTCAGCTCAGGTGCCAACATCTGCTGCGATTCCGTCACTTGGGAGCCATCACGATGCACCTCCGTCAATCCGAACGGCAATGTAGGTTCATCCACCTCCGCCAGCATTTCGGTAAAGAAGCGGATATGCGCTTCCTGACTCACCCCCAGCCGGGCCTGCGCTACCAAATTGCGGAAAGGTGTCGGTGTTGGCAGGCTCTCCTCCAGTCCGTCCAGATAAGCTTGTACTTCACGGTTCATCACGTCCAGCGTGGTATGGTCGCCAATCAGATGATGCAGCAATTGCAGTACAATCCAACGGCCATCAGTCTCCTGTGCTACCACAAAGCGCAATAACGGTGCTTCGCTCAGGTCCAGACGATGGTGACGGGGATCAAAATGCTCAGCCAATTGCCCGCTAACCGGTCCATCGTCTGGGTTCAATGTCAACTCAGTCACCGACAAGGATGCCTGACGCCAAACCACTTGGGCAGGCACTGAAAGCCCTTGCCAGATAAAAGCGGTACGCAAGATATCGTGTCTATTTACCACCTGTTGCACCGCCGCCAGATAACGGTCCAGCAAAGTCCGCTCAGTAAAGACCATCTGACCGGTTAATAAATAGGGGTCCCCTTTGTTTGCCAATAAGTGATGGAACAAAATACCGTCCTGCAACGGCGATAAGGCATAGATATCCTGAATATTGGCAACTCCGCCCGGCATTTGCCCGACGATACGGTCAATCTCTGACTGAGTTAGATCAATCAGTGGCAACATTTCCGGTGTCAACGCCGCGGTTGCCGGGGTGATGACGTTAGCCGGCACGATTATCGCCTGATGCTGTCCCAACGTTTGGGCCAAATCTGACAGCACCGGCGACTGGAACAGATCACGCGCCGCCAATGTCAACCCCAAATGACGCAAGCGTTCAATCATGCGTACAGCGAGCAGTGAATGGCCGCCCAACGCAAAGAAGCTGTCATATCGACTAACCTGTTCAATCCCCAGTAATTCACGCCAAATCGCCGCTAGCGTCATTTCCGTTTCGCCTTGTGGCGCTACGTAAACCTGACGGGCAACGGCTTTACTGTCCGGTGCCGGTAACGCCCGACGATCCAGCTTACCGTTCGGCGTCAACGGAAACGCATCCAGACGCACAAAGGCTGACGGCACCATATAATCAGGCAGAATTTTACTCAGGTGAGTACGCAAGCTATTCACCAGCCCGTCATCCGCGAGTGCCACCACATAAGCCACCAGCCGTTTGTCGGGTCCATCACCTAACACCAACACAGCCACTTCACGCACCGCCGGGTGCTCTACTAAACGCGCCTCAATTTCCCCCGGTTCAATTCGGAAGCCCCGGATTTTAACCTGCTGGTCATTACGGCCCATGAACTCCAGATTACCGTCCGGCAAATAGCGAGCCAAATCCCCAGTTCGGTACATGCGGGCATCCGGGTTATCACTGAACGGATCGACAAGAAAACGTTCGGCGGTTAACTCAGGACGATTGAGATAACCTTGGGCGACCCCATCACCACCGACATAAATCTCACCGATCACACCTGGCGGTACCGGCTGACCGTAAGCATCCAGCAGATAAACACGCGTATTCGCTATTGGCCGACCTATAGGTATCCGGCTCGCTCCTTGCGGTAACACCTCGATAGGATACATGGTGGTAAAGGTGGTGCCTTCACTCGGACCATAGGCTTGCAAGAGTTGTTGTGGTGGACGATTATCCAGAACCTGAGCAATCACCTGTAAATCGGGTATATCTCCCCCGAAAATCAGAATTTTAATTTGCGGAAGAATGGGAGATAACTCTGCCGCCAGCCGGTTAAACAACCCGATAGTCAGCCACAGAACTGTGATGCGGTGCTCCTGTAAAGTCAGCACTAACTCCTGCGGTGTCAATAAGGTGGCGCGGTCGATAACCACTAAAGCACCACCATTAAGCAACGGTGCCCAAACTTCAAACGTGCTGGCATCGAAAGCTGGATTAGCTGTAAAGGCAACCCGATCCTCCGGTCCGATGTTAGCATAGCCATTATTGATGACCAGCCGGACCATAGCACGATGCTGTACCAAAACCCCTTTGGGTGTGCCGGTAGAGCCGGAGGTGTACATAATATACGCTAATTCGGCGCTGGAACGCGGCAAATCAGGGTTGACATGATCTTGCTCTCTGTTCGTACTTTTCTTATCAGAGAGACGCAACAGCGGAATAGTCAAGTTAGCCGGAATATCAGCCCGTGTATCAGTGAGCAGCAACCGGGCGGAACAATCACTTATCAGCCAATGTTTCCGCTCATCCGGCATACTGGGATCAACCGGCACGTAAACAGCGCCGGCTTTGAGAATAGCCAATTGGGCCACCACCAGTTCTATCGAACGTTCTAACAGGAGCGCAATATGGTCATCCGGACGAATCCCCTGTTCGATTAACTGATAAGCCAATCGGTTAGCACAGGTATTCAGTTCCGTATAGCTTAGGGTTTTATCGCCCGCTATCAGCGCCGTCGCCTCTGGGGTTTTCTCCACTTGCTGCTCAAACAATTGATGAATACATAACGCATCAGGATAGGCGGTTTCCGTGGCGTTCCAAGTTTCCAGCAACAACCTGCGTTCCGTTTCAGGCAAGATGTTCAACCCCCGTATCGGTGTCTCCGGCGCTTGCTCCAAAGCTTCTACCAGACTCTCCAGCGCCTGTTGCATATAACCGCATAGGCTTTCCGGATCAAACGGTTGTACTACCTGAGCCGTCAGCCCCAGAGATTCACCAAAATCCTCCACCGACAGCACAAATGGGTAGTTGGTTCGCTCCTGTCCACCAAGAAATTCAATACCACTGATCAGTTCATCTGACGTTGCCGGCAAAGCATTATGCCGATAATTCAACAACGCACTAAAGAGTGGCGTACCGCTGGCAACCCTACTGCAACGCTGAGCCAGTGCCAATGAAGCATGCTCATGCGCCAATAATCCGGCGAGTCGGGTATGAGCGGCCTGCACGCTGTCCCGTACCGGAGTCTCATCGATATCCAGCCGCAACGGCAAGGTATTGATAAACAATCCCATGCCATTGTCAGCACCGTCCCCCGCCTGCATACGCCCAAACAGCACCGTACCAAACACGACACTCTGCTGACCGCTGGTACAAGACAACACCTGTGCCCAAGCCAGATGACACAGCGCCGCCAGACTGACACCCAAACGTCGGGCTTGACTGCGCAGACGGTCATTTAGCTCAGGAACCAACATCCGGTGGAATTCCGTCACCTGCGAACCGTCACGATGTACCTCCGTCAATCCAAACGGCAACGTAGGTTCATCCACCTCCGCCAGCATCTCGGTAAAGAAGCGGGTATGCTCTTCCTGACTGACACCCAACCGGGCCTGCGCCACCAAATTGCGGAAAGGAACCGGCACCGGTAAACTCTCCTCCTCACCCGTCAGATACGCCTGAACTTCGCGGTGCATCACTTCCATCGTTTCATGGTCACCGATCAAGTGATGATGTAATTCCAGTAACAACCAACGACTATCCGTTTCCTGCGCGATAACAAAACGCAATAATGGGGCTTGACTCAGGTCAAGACGATAGTGAGCGGGATCAAAACACCGGGTTAACTGGTCACTGACTGAGCCGTCAGCCGGGTTCATTGTCAGTTCCGTCACTGACAATGGGGCCTGACGCCAGACCACCTGCGTCGGCACTGACAATCCTTGCCAAATAAAGGCGGTACGCAGAATATCGTGCCGATCAATTATCCGTTGAATCGCCATCAAATAACGATCCAACAGCGCCCGGTCAGCAAAAACCATCTGGCTAATTAACAGATAGGTATCACCTTCATTCTCCAGCAGATGGTGGAACAAAATGCCATCCTGCAACGGTGACAGCGCATAGATATCCTGAATATTCGCCATCCCGCCCGGTACCTGTCCGACGATGCAGTCAATGTCAGCCTGAGTTAAATCGATCAGCGGCAACATCGCCGGTGTCAGTACCGTCGTATCCGGTGTAATACCGTTGTCAGGCACCTGGATTTCATCATGCTGAACCAGAGACTGCGCCAGAACACAGAGTGTTGGATGTTGAAATAGCGTTTGTACCGATATCCCCAGACCGATACGCCGCAATCGTTCAATCATGCGCACGGCGAGCAGTGAATGGCCGCCCAACGCAAAGAAGCTGTCATATCGACTAATCTGCTCAACACCCAACAATTCACACCAGACAGCCGCTAGCATCGTTTCTATCTTCCCTTGCGGGGCTTCATAAACCTGACGGGCAAACGCCGCTTCCCCCGGTGCCGGCAATGCTCGGCGATCTAACTTGCCATTCGGCGTCTGCGGGAAGCTATCCAGACGTACAAAGGCCGCCGGTATCATATAGTCAGGTAAAACTGCACTCAGGTGTTCACGCAAACGGGCAGCCAAACCCTCATTCGCTTCCGCCGCCACATAGGCGACCAGCCGTTTGTCTTGCCCGTCATCCAGCACCAGCAGCACCGCCTCTTGCACCGCCGGGTGTTCCACCAGCCGGGCTTCAATTTCCCCTAGCTCAACCCGGAAGCCGCGAATTTTAACCTGTTGGTCGTTACGCCCCAGGAATTCCAATTCACCGTCCGGCAGGTAGCGGGCCAAATCTCCGGTGCGATACATCCGCGCATCGGACATCGGATTAAAGGGATCCGGTATAAAACGTTCCTCGCTCAATGCCAGCCGGTTCAGATAACCCCGTGCCACCCCCACGCCACCAATATATATTTCTCCAACGCAGCCCAATGGCACAGGTTGCCTGTTTCTATCCAGTAAGTAGACACGAGTATTCCTAATCGGCCGACCGATAGAACGATCGTCTGCCGGGGATAATATTTCTTTACAGGTCGCCGTCACGGTATTTTCCGTCGGGCCATAAGCGTTCAATAGCCGGAGTTGGTAGGTTTCCTGCTTAAACCAATCCTGAATGGCGCTCTTTTTGACCGCCTCACTGCCAATAATGATGAGCCTGAGACCATCCGGCAACGGCAATCCGTTATCTCTGGCCGCCAGTTCAGACCAGAACAAAGTCGGCAGAAACATCACCGTGATACGGTTTTGCCGGGCTAAGGCAATAAATTCCGCCATTGAAGCCAGCCAGCTATCATCACGAATTACCAGCGTGGCTCCGTTGCATAATGACGAGAAGCACTCTTCCACTGAAACATCAAACGCAAAAGCGGCAAATTGCAACACCCGGTCTTGCTCGGTGACGGCATAGAGTTCATTAACACCCAGATAACGTTGATACACCGCCTGATGTTCTACCATCACCCCTTTCGGCTGCCCGGTTGAACCAGAGGTGTAAATCACATAAGCCAGATGCTGTGGCGTTAATGCAGTCACTAATGGATTGCTGTCCGGTTGGTCAGGCTGGATATTCGGGTCAATTACCGTCAGCCCAGCCAGCGCTTCGTCACCCAGTGCGGCCTGTCCGGTCGCATCCGCCAATACCACTGATGGGGCAGTATCATTCAGGATATACGTCAGACGCTCCCCCGGGTAAGTTGGGTCCAGCGGCACATAGGCCCCACCCGCTTTCAGTACCGCCAACAATGCCACCACCATCGTCGGTGAGCGTGCCACGCAAATCGCCACCTGTTGTTCCGGTGTTACGCCACATGCAATCAGTTGATGGGCCAACCGGTTGGCGCAGGTATTTAATTCGGCATAACTCAGCGTCTGCTCTTGATACACCAACGCCGTCGCATCAGGGGTTTTCTCCACCTGTTGTTCAAACAACTGATGAATACATAACGCGTCAGGATACGGGGTCTCCGTGGCGTTCCAGGTTTCCAGTAACAACGTGCGTTCCGTTTCAGGCAGGATGTTCAGTGTTCGTACCGGTACCTCTGGAGCCTGCTCAAGGGCCTCTACCAAACTCTCCAGCGCCTGCTGCATATAACTGCACAAGCTTTCTGGATCAAACGGTTGCACCACATGAGCGATCAGCCCCAGCGTGGCGCCATCGTCCTCCACCGACATTCCAAAGGGATAGTTAGTGCTCTCCTGTTCGCCTAGGAATTCAATCCCCTCTATCGTTTCATCCAAAGGATCAAGCTGATCATTATGTCGGTAGTTCATTAAGGCACTAAAAAGCGGCGTACCGCTGGCAACCCTGCTGCATCTCTGAGCCAACGCCAGTGAAGCATGCTCATGTTCCAACAATCCCGCCAGCCGGGTATGTACGGCCTGTACACTATCGCGTACCGGCGTATCATCCATATCCAGCCGTAACGGCAGAGTATTGATAAACAGCCCCATACCATTGTCAGCCCCTTCTCCCGCAGTCATGCGCCCAAACAGCACGGTGCCAAACACCACTTTCTCCTGACCACTGGTACACGACAGCACCTGTGCCCAAGCCAAATGACACAACGCCGCCAGACTGACCCCCAAACGTCGGGCTTGGCTACGCAGGCGGTCATTCAAGCTGGCCGTCAGCAGCCGGTGGGATGCTATCTCCTGAGAGCCATCACGATGCACATCCGCCAGCCCGAACGGCAGCGTAGGCTCATCCACCTCCGCCAACATGTCAGTAAAGAAGCGGATATGCGCTTCCTGACTCACCCCTAGCCGGGCTTGAGCCACCAAATTGCGGAAAGGAGCCGGGTCAGGCAGGCTATTCCCTTGCCCGGCAAGGTACGCCCGCACTTCACGGTTCATCACTTTCATTGTGGTATGGTCACCAATCAGGTGATGTTGCAATTCCAGTAAGAACCAGCGGCCATCGGTCTCCTGCGCCACCACAAAACGTAACAGCGGTGCCTGACCCAAATCGAGACGATAATGACGGGGATCAAAACGTCGAGCCAGTTGATCGCTAACCGACCCATCAACCGGGTCCAGCATCAATTCAGTCACTAATAAGGACGTTTGACGCCAGACTACCTGTGCCGGCACTGACAACCCTTGCCAGATAAAGGCAGTGCGCAGAATATCGTGGCGATCAATCACCTGTTGCACTGCCGCCAAATAACGATCTAGCAGAGACCGGTCAGCAAAAGCCATTTGACTGACCACCAGATACGGATCACCTTCGTTTGCCAATAAATGGTGGAACAAAATACCGTCCTGCAACGGTGACAGGGCATAGATATCCTGAATATTAGTCATCCCACCCGGCACCTGCCCGACGATACGGTCAATCTCAGCCTGAGTCAGATCAATTAGCGGCAACATTTCCGGGGTGATTTTCGTCGTCGCTGACGTAATCACATTCGATGGCACCACCATAACCGGGTGCTGCCCCAATGTTTGCGCCAATTCAAACAACACTGGCGACTGGAACAGGTCACGCACTGCCAGCGTCAACCCCAAGTGACGCAGGTGTTCAACCATCCGCACAGCCAGCAACGAGTGGCCGCCCAACGCAAAAAAGCTGTCATACCGACTGACCTGCTCAATCCCCAGTAATTCACGCCAAATCGTCGCCAGCGCCATTTCCGTTTCGCCTTGTGGCGCAACATAAACTTGGCGGGCAAACGCCTCTTCGTCCGGTGCCGGTAACGCCCGACGATCCAGCTTACCGTTCGGGGTTAACGGGAAAGCATCCAGACGCACAAAAGCTGACGGCACCATATAATCAGGTAAAATGGCACTCAGGTGATCACGCAGAGTAATCGCCAGCCCCTCATGGGCTTCCGCCGCCACATAGGCCACCAGCCGTTTGTCCGACCCATCACCCAGCGCCAACACAGCCGCCTCACGCACCGCCGAATGCTCCACCAGACGCGTCTCAATTTCTCCCGGCTCAATGCGGAAGCCGCGGATTTTAACCTGTTGGTCATTGCGGCCCAGAAATTCCAGATTACCGTCCGGCAGATAACGGGCTAAATCCCCGGTCCGGTACATACGCGCATCCGGTTGATCACTAAATGGATCTGTCAGGAAACGTTCCGCAGTCTGGTCAGGGCGATTAAGATAGCCGCAAGCAACCCCATCTCCCCCCACATAAATCTCACCGATCGCACCTGTCGGCACCGGCTGACCGTAAGCATCCAGCAGATAAATACGTGTATTGGCTATCGGTCGGCCAATGGGGATACGAGTCACTCCCTGCGTTAATGCCACGATAGGATACATAGTGGTAAAAGTGGTTCCCTCACTGGGACCATAAGCCTGCAAGAGTTGTTGTGGCGGGCGATTATTTAGAACCTGAGCAATCACCTGTAAATCGGGTATATCTCCCCCGAAAATCAGAATCTTTATCTGCGGCAGAACCGGAGATAACTCTGCCGCCAGTCGGTTAAACAACCCGATAGTTAGCCACAGCACTGTGATGTGGTGAGCCTGTAAAACCGGTACTAACTCCTGTGGTGTTAATAACGTGGCGCGGTCAATAACCACTAACGCCCCGCCGCTGAGCAACGGTGCCCAAACTTCAAACGTACTAGCATCGAAAGCCGGATTAGCCGTAAAGGCAACTCGGTCATCCGGTCCGATTTCAGCATAGTCATTATTGATGACCAGTCGGACCACCGCACGATGCGGTACCAAGACCCCTTTGGGTGTACCGGTAGAACCGGAGGTGTACATGATATACGCTAACTCGGTACTGGAACACGGCAAATCAGGGTTGAGGCACTCTTCCTCTCTTCCGTCCGTGTCTGATTCATCCGAGAGACGCAACAGCGGAACAGTCAGGTTCGCCGGAATATCAGCCTGTGTATCAGTGAGCAGCAACCGGGCGGAACAATCACTTATCAGCCAGTTTTTCCGCTCATCCGGCATACTGGGATCAACCGGCACGTAAACGGCACCGACTTTAAGAATGGCCAACTGGGCCACCACCAGTTCTATCGATCGTTCTAGCAGAAGCGCAATATGATCACCGGAACAAGCTCCTTGTTCGATTAACTGATGAGCCAGCCGGTTAGCACGGGTATTCAGTTCCGTATAGCTTAGCGTTTTATCTCCTGCGATCAGCGCTGTCGCCGCTGGAGTTTTCTCCACCTGCTGTTCAAACAACTGATGGACACATAACTGATCTGGGTAGACGGTTTCCGTCGCGTTCCAGGTTTCCAGCAACAAAATACGCTCCACTTCCGGCAGGATATCCAATACCTGAACGGGCATTTCCGGGGTTTGCTCCAGCGCTTCCACCAGACTCTCCAGTGCCTGTTGCATATAACCGCATAGACTTTCCGGATCAAACGGCCGCACGACTTGAGCGGTCAGACCCAGCGTAGAGCCACCGTCCTCTACCGACAGCACAAACGGATAGTTAGTTCGCTCTTGTTCACCCAGGAATTCAATCCCGGTCATTGTTTCATCCAAAGGATCCGGCTGCTCATTATGGCGATAGTTCAACAAGGCACTAAAGAGCGGCGTACCGCTGTCAACTCCACTGCATCGTTGAGCCAACGCCAATGGAGCATGCTCATGCTCCAACAATTCAGCCAGCCGCAGATGCGCCTCCCGCACACTGTCCCGTACCGGGGTCTCATCGATATCCAGCCGCAGCGGTAGGGTATTGATAAACAACCCCATTCCTTCCCCCACTGCCATGCGCCCAAATAGAACGGTACCAAACACCACTTTCTCCTGTCCGCTGGTACGCGATAACACTTGCGCCCAAGCCAGATGACACAACGCCGCCAGACTGACGCCCAAACGCCGGGCCTGACTGCGCAAACGGTCATTTAGCTCAGGAACCAACATCCAGTGGGATTCCGTCTTCTGAGATCCATCACGATGCACACCTGTCAGCCCAAACGGCAACGTTGGCTCATCCACTGCCGCCAACATGTCGGTGAAGAAACGGGTATGCGCTTCCTGACTCACTCCCAACCGTGCCTCAGCCACCAGATTACGAAACAGCACCGGCGCAGGCAGATGCTCCCCCTGTCCGGTAAAATAGGCCTGTACTTCACGGTGCATCATTTCCATCGTTTCATGGTCGCCAATCAAATGATGCTGCAATTCCAGTAAGAACCAGCGGCCATCGGCTTCCTGAGCGATAACAAAATGCAGTAGCGGCGCTTGACTCAAGTCAAGACGATATTGAACGGGATCAAAACGCCGAGTTAACTGATCAATGACTGGACCGTCCGCCGGGTCTAGCGTCAGTTCTGTCACGGGCAACCGTGCCTGACGCCAGACCACCTGCGCTGGAACTGATAATCCTTGCCAAATAAACGCCGTCCGCAAGATATCATGGCGATCAACCGTCTGTTGTACCGCCGCCAGATAACGTTCCAGTAAAGACCGGTTAGCAAAGGCCACCGGATAGAGCACCAGATAGGGGTCACCTGCCTGTTCCAACAGGTGGTGGAACAAGATACCGTCCTGCAACGGCGACAACGCATAGATATCCTGAATATTGGTTATCCCGCCCGGCACTTGCTCGACGATACGGTCAATGTCAGTCTGACTCAAATCAATCAGCGGCAACATCTCCGGCATCAGCGCAGTAGTTGTCGGCGTGATGACGTTAGGCGGGACTATCACAGCCTGATGCTGTCCCAACGTTTTAGCCAATGCTGACAGCACCGGCGACTGGAACAGATCACGCGCCGTCAGTGTCAAACCCAAGCGACGCAGACGCTCAATCATCTGCACGCCGAGTAGGGAATGACCACCCAACGCAAAGAAACTGTCATGCCGGCTTATTTGTTCAATGCCCAATAACTCACGCCAGATAACCGACAGAGTGATCTCAGCCTTCCCTTGTGGGGCTTCATAAATCTGACGGGCAAAATCGTCTTCCCCTGGCGCAGGCAACGCCCGGCGATCTAACTTGCCACTCGGGGTCTGCGGGAAGCTATCCAGACGCACAAAGGCCACCGGCACCATATAGTCAGGCAAAATGGCACTCAGGTATTCACGCAAATCAGCAGCCAATCTCTCATTCGCTTTCGCCTCCACATAAGCCACCAGCCGTTTACCCTGATCGCCATCCAATGCCAGCACCGCTGCCTCTTGTACCGCCGGGTGTTCCATCAGTCGGGTTTCAATTTCCCCCAGTTCAATCCGGAAACCGCGAATTTTAACCTGTTCATCGTTACGGCCCAGAAATTCGAGGTCCCCATCCGGCAGGTAGCGGGCCAAATCCCCAGAGCGATACATCCGTTCGCCGGACACCGGACTAAAAGTATCCAGCATAAAACGTTCCACGCTCAACGCTAGCCGGTTGAGATAACCCCGAGCCACGCCCACGCCACCAATATACATCTCGCCCACGCAACCTGCGGGTACCAGTTCGCCATATTTGTCTAGCAGGTAGATACGGGCATTTTTAGCTGGTCGGCCGATAGAACGGGCATCGTCCGGAGATAACACGTCCTTATAGGTCACCGTCACGGTGTTTTCCGTCGGGCCATAACCATTCAACAACCGAGGCCGATGGCCTGCTTGTCTAAACCACTCCTGAATGGCACTCTTTTTCACCACCTCACCCCCAATGATGATGAGCCGGAGACAATCCGGCAGCGGCAATCCATTATCTCTAGCTGCCAGTTCAGACCAGAATAAAGTCGGCAGTGACATCACCGTAATACGATATTGTCGGGTTAAGGCAATAAATTCCGGTATCGAAGCCAGCCAGCTATCATCCCGGATAACCAGTGTGGCGCCGTTGCATAATGACGAGAAGAAATCCTCCACTGAAACATCAAACGCAAACGCGGCAAATTGCAATAGCCGGTCTTGTGCAGTGACGGCATAGGTGTCATTAAAACCCAGATAACGTTGATAAATCGCCTGATGTTCCACCATCACCCCTTTCGGCTGTCCGGTTGAGCCGGAGGTGTAAATCACATAGGCCAGATGCTGTGGTGTTAATGCCGGGATCTGCGGATTGCTGTCGGGCTGGTCAAGTTGGATATTCGGATCAAATACCGTCACTCCTACCAGCGCCTGTTCGCCCAGCGCCGCACGGCCAGCTTTATCAACCAGCACCACTGACGGTGTACTATCGCTCAGGATATATGCCAGACGTTCCCGCGGATAAGTTGAATCCAACGGCACATAAGCCCCACCGGCTTTCAGCACGGCCAGCAATGACACCATCATCATCGGGGAACGTTCCACACAAATCGCGACCCGCCGGTCTGGTGTGACGCCCAGCGCAATCAATTGATGAGCCAGCCGGTTAGCACGAATATTCAATTCCGCATAACTGAGGGTCTGTTCTTGGTATTCCAACGCCGTGGCGTGCGGGGCTTGCTCTGCCTGTTGTTCAAACAATTGATGAATACATACCGGGTCAGGATAAGGGGTTTCCGTGGCGTTCCAGGTTTCCAATAGCAAGGTACGTTCAGCCTCAGATAACACATTAAGCTGCCAAATAGGAACTTCCTCTCCCTGCCTTTTTGACGCTGCCAGCATCTGTAAATGTTCACCCATGCGCAGAATCACTTCCGTGCTCAGGCGATTCTCATCGTAGATCCAACGAAAACCACCCTGCGCATTGATTTGGAACGTCAGCAATTCGCCCGGCACCGTCTGATCACACGGCCTATCCTCCGCTATGACAGCAATGGCAATTCGCCACGGCCGGTGGTTTGTCAACGCAGGAATAGCCCACAATGAAGGAGCGCTCGCGAGGAGATCTCGACTAAATGTGCGGTGCCGGGCCAACCGGGCCAGCTCACCATCCAGCCAATTCGCTACCACATGCCAGGGCTTATCAAACTCCATCTCAACGACCATTGGCACCACTGGTGCCAAATCTACCGACTTATCGTTTACCCCATCCACGTACCAACCGATTTGGAATACCGTCTGCTGAGTCAAACGCGCAAGGTAGATAACGAATGCCTGCAACAATGTTTGTAATGGTTCCTCTTCACCGTTTTTTGGCAACGGGAGCTGCCAGTCGCTTATTACCCAACTGGGTTCTACTTGCTCTCCGGCGGTTTCAAAAGGTAATTGGAGGGGTTGCAAAGCAGCAAGACGTTCGCACCAAAATGATTCACTGGATGTCAACGTCTGGGGAATATTCTTTACATTTTGAGTCGGTGGTAAAGTGTCATTTACGTTGGTTATATTTTCTGACGTCTGAGAGAAGAGTTCAGCTTTAAAATCACTTCCTGCTTGAGCGATACTATCTTTCATTTACTACCTCAACGAATCTGTTAGAAATTTGAAAACTGTCATTTCTGACAACCATCACCAATATTTCTTTCTCACTTCTTGCCCCCAAGAAATAAAAACGGACACATCTGATATCAATTCAAGATATTCAGATACGGGATGCTATAGCCTCGTCAACAACAAGCAATTAACAATTTCTTGACATTAATTTTCCTGACAACGGAATAAATAACTTATTTTATGCTTCGGAATAAGACATTCCATTTTTGTTCCCGTTTTTTAGATAAGTTCGATTGATTTACTGCAATTTTAATTGGCTAATATTGAATTCCATCATTTAAAATGGAACCGTTAACTGCATTTAATTATGCATAAATACCAAATCACCATTGTATTTTATCTATTCTCTATTAATATCTAATTGAAATTATTTCAAAAACAAATTATATATTTATAAAGATAAAATAAATAAATTATCAAAAAAGTTTACTTTGATAATTACTTATAAAATAAATTCTTTATCTTAATAATTAACTAATAGCTCAATTACAAATGTAACTTATTCAAAATTTACAAACCACCCTATATATTCAATTATTTGAAAATATAAGGCTGGGTTAAAAGTAATTCATAACACACTATTTTTCAACAAATAAATAATATCATTAATGTAAATATCGTAAACGAACCAATACAAATTCAAATTAAATCCATTATATTTTTTTATAATAATAAGATTATAAAGTCGATATAAATGTGATTATGTTTAATACCATATAGAAACAATTTAAAACTAGAAATGGCTTTATTACACACTATCTTACAATAAACATTATTGCTATAAAACAATAACATATGCAATAAATCATTAATTACAAGACAGTATCACCCAAGTAAATCGTTCTACAAGGTAATTTACTTGATACCCTGAGACATTTATCAATTTATATACCCGTCATCTTTCAAGTTGCCTCTTTGTTGGCTGCACTCGCTCACCCCGGTCACATAGTTTCCTATGCTCCCGGGGATTCACTCCCTTGCCGTCGCGATGCATCTTGAAATCCATAGGGTATAGTTTTATTTCGATGTTGTTTAATTTCCAGACAGCAGAGAAATATATAGACATTATATTTGTCAATATTAACAATGGAAAATATATGGCTATTTATAAACTTTACATTGATTATTCTTAATAATTCATGAGAATAATAATGAAACATATTTATATATATAGCAAAGAAAATTCATAAAAAAATACCTGATTATCACTTAAATTCAGCTCCCATAGGCGTATACTCAAAATAAGTCTGTGTGGAGGTAAATGAAAATGGCTAAAAATCAGATTCAATTCCAAAAAGGCATTTCT